>CATZVV010000037.1 GCA_958425285.1 uncultured Lachnoclostridium sp.
AAATCATTTAGGTTTTACTACTCGTGATGGAAAGCCTATTCAGTATATTGCAGATATATCAGTAGATGGAACAGAGATGCGTAATGTTAAAATTAGTAACAGAAAATCTTTATACGCACCTAAAGGAGTCGTGGCAGGTGTTGATGATGAGGGGAAGAAAATCCTGATGGCACCTATGGAAAAAATAGAAAAAATCAGTAAAGGTAAAGCCTCTACTGTTGACATAAGTGATGTGATATTACACAAAACTATTTCTTCAGATAGTTTTCTTGGTTTTTATGCAGTTCATAGTATTGCGAAAATGGCATACGAATGGTATTGCTATGTAAATGATATTGATGAATTTAAGGAAGAAAATAGAGAAATTGTAGATTATATTTTAGAAAAGAATGAGAGCAAACCTGTTGATATTATAATTGATGGAAATTATTATGCTGCAATAGACCAATTATCCGAAATAGGAACAAATGCTTTCTTTCAATATGATGATATTGATGGATATAGATATGTTGTGTTTGATTTTTGGAAAACAATTTCATACAGGGTAAGAATTTGTAAATCCCCAGAGGGTATTGCTTGCGATACAAAAGCATTGTTTTTTGAGTTGTATTTGTATCACATAGATGGTAGTAAATCTACAACTGTGTTTGGTGCATATTCTCTTGATAGCAGTAAAAAGCCTGCCTTTTATGTTGTTCAGCCACAAAATATGACCTCTGAATTATGGGGAGTATTCGTAAAACGTATTGAAAAGATAATGTCAACTATGATTTTATCTATTCATACTTTGAAACGAGAGATTGATATACTTTCTTCAAAATTAAAAAAGTACGATGAAGGTAAAATAGATATGCCTCGTTTACTGGCATTTGAAGAAAACAACGCTGTGACTGTAATGGAGATTATCAACCAATTATATGTCAATAAAGATAAATACGATGTTTCAAAATCATTTAATGCCAATTTACCGATAATTCTAAATTTGAATAGTGACACTATAACAAGGACGCAAGAAGATAAAGTAGCCTTTTTGACTCGTTTAGTGGAAATGGATAAAAATAAGGAATTGTCTGAGTACATACGAAATGGAATAGATGCCTTTTACGAAATGTATGACCACGAAATGAATTTAATAAAACAAAGTAAATAAATCAATTTTACATAGCCGAGAGGTTTTCTTAACGGAAAGCCCCTCGGCTTTTTCCATTTTAATAACTAATGACATATCTTATGCAGTTCTTTATGTTTACAAAAAACTTGAAATCCAATCATCTAGTTGTAACCAATAGCAAGTAATGTGAAATTTTTGTTTTCGCTTCCATCTGCCATTTTTAACTCAATCGTATGCTCTTCTCTTTCTGCTTCATCAAAAGCAATTTCAAGTTTTCCGTTATTCCATCCGCCGGCATCGTAGCTGTTTAATGATTTTGTTTTAACGCCATCAATGTATAAGTCAGCTGTGCCAGCTGTGCTTTGACTGCTTGCTTTATAAACAAACATTAGTGTCTTGCATTCTACAGTAACTTTAAAACTATCGGAGCCTGTTGTTGATTGGTGCATCCAGTTGTCTGGGAACCAAGAGGCCTTGGTTTCACCTTTGTATGTGTACTGATAAGTGCAAGTAGAACCGTCTTTGGCTGAAAAGCTACCTGCGCTCAATGATTTAATAGCATCGACAGAAGAAATATCAGTAGAAGCATCAATCATTTTTATATTTTGATAAGAATCTGTATTTTTAGCTGCCAGAGAGTCCAAATCAGTAATATTATCTTCTTCTGAATCCTCTTTTATAATGCTATAGAATACATTCATGATACAATCGGCCATAAAACGATGCCCATCACTGTTTGGATGTAACGTATCGCCAAAGAACCAGTCTTGAAGCCCTTCATCCGTATAGTGATCTTTGAGACCATTTCCAATACTAACCATAGGTAAGTCATAGTGCTCTCCATATGGAATATATTGTGCCTGATTTACTGTGTTTGGAGTCTTTTTATCACCCTGAAAAGCAGAGAATACGAGAAAGACGGCAGAACCGGATGCGAGCGCACGACGGATTAATCCTTCATAGGCACCGCCCTTTGTCGCTTCTCCAGAGTCATTCACGGCAAATTCAATAAATAAAATATCCGGGCGTTCACCAAAGCCACCGTACTCCATTTGACCGATTACATCACGGTCATAACGGATGATGCCGATAGAGGAAGGAGTTCCGCTCATACCTGCATTTACAAAATGTACATTTTCACCGCCATTTGCTCCAAATGCTTCTCCAAATAATTTGGCAGATGTTTCTGCATAGCATTCATTATTCTGATTGGCAAGAGCACCTTCTGTAATAGAACCTCCGATGTAAGCAAGAGTAACATCCTCCCCATTTCTCGCACGTTCAATGACAGATTTAATTCTTGCATTGTTTCCGGTAGAAAGTAGAGAAGAGGAAACCATTTCATCATAAACCCCTTCTGGAAGATCAGTAACAATATTATTAACAGGCGTACCTGTGATTTCAATATCATCAATCAGGAACTCAGCATTTTCTGAAGTTGGAACTTCAAAGCAAAGCAGCAGGCTGTCTGCATATTCTGGGATTTCACAGGAGCCGGTTAGATTTGCCCAATCTGTATTAGTTGCAGAAACCGTGGAGATTGGTTTCGTTTGTGTATTGCCCGATGCGTCTGTATATTGAAGTGACATACTGATTGTCTGAACTCCACCTGCGACTGCTTTGATCCATGAATCAAATTCATAAGTTTCACCGACTTTAGTGAAAGTAGACAAATTAAGCTGTATGCCATGCCAGGAAGCTGTTCTGCCTTTTACACAAAGACTGTTTTTACCTCCATCATTGTGGTTTTCCTCATTGGTTACTTCAAGTGAGCCGGTTCCACGAACTTCGACACCTTTTGTTTCACCATCTTCAAACATGTTGTAATATACAACGGCAGCTATCGGTTTTGGAGTTTGAGATGGTATTACACTTTCTGCTGGAGCAGAAGGCTGAGTTGATGGTACAGTGCTTGCAGACGGTGTGTTTACAACCGCAGCAGTTAATGTTGGTGCTTTTGCCGTCGGTACATTGGAATGCTCAGGTGTCTTGGATTTTACAGTCACTTTTACTTTACCTACCGTTCTTGTTTTTTTCTTCATACGTTCTTTCACGGTAATTTTAGTACTGCCGGCTTTTTTTGCACGTATAACACCCTTTTTACTTACTGTTGCAATAGCCTTTTTAGAAGATTTAAAAGTATACACGGCTTTCTTCTTTTTACCGGCAATTTTGATTGTTTTCTTTTTCCCAACATTTAATGTCACTTTTTTTGTTTTCACGCTTGCCTTTTTGGCAGCATCGGCAAATGATATGTTGCTGAATGACATGGAAAAAGCGCAACCTAAAATAAGTAAATAACTAATTACTTTTTTTGTATTCCTTTTCATGGGAAACCTCCTTTAATTTGTTATATTTAAGTATAGCCTAATTGGATGGATAAGTCTAATTGCTATTATAAAATAGGAAGTATAAGCATTGAGTTATAGGTACTATAAAGAAATAGAGCGTAGGTATGAACTGTACATATGTTTTATTTACGTATAAAAGGAATTGTGTTAATATAATTCTATCGTAGTTTCTGCCATATGGTGAGAGTCAGGGATTGGAGGCTGAAAATGAGAATTGCAATAGCACAGGTGACAGCATCTGAACAATGGACAAAAAATATAGAAAAAGCGGCACAAATGATGCAGTCGGCGGCAGCATTTCCGGCAGATATCATTGTATTCCCAGAGTATTTTATGACTTACTATCCACAGGATAGAGAAGCCTTTATCGCTGCTGCTCAAAAAGTAAATGGTGAATTTGTTACTGAAATGAGAAGGCTGGCAGTAAAATATAGATTATGGACAGTTTTTGGAATGAGTGAGTGTGGTGAGCAGAAGGATAAAATAAAAAATACGGTTATAGTATTAGATTCAGAGGGAAATTGTCAATCCCAATATCATAAAGTTCATTTATTTGATGCGTTTCATTGGAAAGAATCTGATTTTACGGAACGGGGTGAAGATTTGTTTCGGCCAATTTCAACACCTTTTGGTAGCATTGGTATTGGAATTTGCTATGATTTAAGATTTCCTGAATTGGCGAGATACGAGGCAGCTCAGGGAGCGCAGGTTATTCTGTATCCGTCCGCATGGGTCCGTGGGGCAGGAAAGTTTATGCACTGGTCTTCTCTTTTGCGTGCAAGGGCTATTGAAAATGGGATATTTGTTTTGGGATGTAATCATTATAGCCCAGACATATATATGGGACAAAGTCTTTTGGTTGACCCATATGGATATATATTAGCACAGGGTGGAACAAAGGAAGAACTTATATTTTCGGATATTAATCTACATCAGATAGAAGAAGTAAGAAATAAAATTCCGGCCATTCAAAATCGGAGGGATGATTTATATTAAACATAGTAGGAAATATTTGCAATTTTGTGTAATGTTGACTTTTCATAAGTGGTATGATACGTTATAAACTAAGAATAGAAGCGTGAATGCTTTAAAATGGAGGAAAAAATGAAACAGAGTACAGAACGAGCAACGTGGGCGTCTCGCTCCACGTTTATTTTAGCTGCTATTGGGTCTGCAGTTGGTCTTGGTAATGCATGGCGCTTTCCGGGATTGGTTGCAAAGCATGGAGGAGCGACCTTTTTATTTGTTTACTTGATTGCCATGTTTGTTATGGGAATACCCCTCTTTATGATGGAAATTTCTATTGGAAGGAAAATGAGAGGTGGAGCACCATCTGCTTTAAAAGGAATTCATCCAAAAGCAGAATGGATTGGCTGGGCAGCTACATCAAATGCTTTTGTTATTGCTATTTATTATGCAGTCGTGTTTGGCTGGGTTTTGCTGATGACCTTCATGAGTTATAAATTTGCAGGCATGACGGGTACAGAAACTGCCGTAGCAGATGCAAGTGGTCTTTGGGGAAAGACGATTGAGACGACAGGTGTATTTGACGGATTCTCAATCATCTCATGGCCGGCAGCAATTGCACTTTTAATTGCTTGGGCACTTATATACTATTGTATTCGGAATGGAGCCCATAGTGTTGGAAAAGTAGTAAAATATACTGTGTTTTTACCGATTATTATTCTTGTTATTATGGCGGTGAAAGGGCTTACCATGAGTGGGGCTATGGAAGGAATGAGAGCTTTGTTTATTCCGGACTTAAGTCAGCTTTCCAGTGCTTCTCTATGGGTAGATGCCATTGGACAGGTTTTTTATAGCTTATCAATTATGATGGCAATTATGTTTGCCTATGGTTCTTTTTTGGATAGGACTTCTAATATTGCAGTAGACAGTATTATTGTGGCGTTAAGTGATATGGCAATCTCTGTATTAGCAGGCATTGTTATTTTTACAACAATGTACGGAACCGGAATGACGGTAAATGATATGTCTGCTTCAGGTATTGCAACGGCGTTTATTATATATCCGACTGCTATTATCAATTTGACAGATATTGGATGGGTGAATGCAGCTTTTGGTGTATTATTCTATTTATGTTTGGTAACGCTGGCAATTGACTCTGCCTTTTCCATTGTAGAAGGTGTTTCAACAGCGATAGCAGATAAATTTCAGCTAAGTCATAAAAAAACAACAATTGGAATATGTGTCATTGCAGGTGTTCTGTCATTTGGTTTTGTTACTGGCGCTGGCCTGGCAATGCTCGATGTTGTAGATAACTGGACTAATAATTACAATATGATTGTCATAGGAATTTTGGAATGCATTGCAGTAGGATGGTGTTTTAATACATCAAAAGTTGTCAAGGAAATCAACCGGAATACAAAAAAAGATGGATTTAAAATGAAGAAAGGGTGGTTTGATTTTTCTGTAAAATATGTTTCTCCAGTGTTGCTTGTTATTTTACTTTGCTGGAATTTTCATTCTTTATATCAAAATGGAGGTGTTTATGGGGCAGCAGATGGGTATACTTTCAAATGGAATATGATATTTGGATGGACAACAACGATTTTTGTTTTTGTTTCTGGTTTTGTTGTTAAATGGATTGCAAAGAAGAAAGGATATGAAGATAACGATTTTGCGGTTTGGGATGACAAGGAGTAGTAGGAGAGTTTAGGAGGATGATACTTTGAAAAAATGGAAAATGGCTATTGTTGGTGCAGGGAATATTGCCGGTAAGATGGCAGCAACAATTCGTGAGATGGAAACAGTAGAAAGTTATGCAGTTGCATCCCGAGACCTTGAACGTGCAAGGCAGTTTGCGAAGAAATATGGTTTTAAAAAAGTATATGGAAGCTATATTGAAATGCTTCAGAATGAAAAAGTAGATTTGGTTTATATTGCAACTCCCCATTCCCACCATTATGAACATATGAAGCTATGTATCAACTATGAAAAAAATATTTTATGTGAAAAGCCTTTTACGGTAAATGGAAGGCAGGCACAGGAGATTTTCCAGCTGGCTGGGAAAAAAGGACTTTTTGTAGGAGAGGCAATGTGGATTCGGTATATGCCGATGGCAGATACGATACGCAAATTAATACTGGATGGAGTAATTGGAAAAGTTTCACTTTTGACGGCAAATTTAGGGTATGTTTTATCTGAAGTACCTAGAATGAAGAAGCCGGAATTAGCTGGTGGGGCTCTTTTAGACCTTGGATGTTATCCGTTGCATTTTGCTTCTATGATGCTTGGCGATGAAGTGGAACGGATTCAATCTTTTGCTCAGATGACACCAGAAGGCGTAGATGCGCAAAACATTATGCTCCTTTCTTATACTGGAAATATTATGGCGCAGCTGAATAGTACGATGACTGCCCAGAGTGACAGACAAGGGATTATATATGGAGATAAAGGTTTCCTTGTGGTGGAGAATATTAATAATTTCGAAAGTGTTACTGTATATAATGAAGATTATAAGGTAATAGAAAAATACTGTGCACCAGATCAGATTACCGGGTTTGAGTATCAGGTGGAAGCGGCATTTCAAGCAATTGGAAAGGGTGAGAAAGAGTGCCTGCAGTTGCCTCATAAGGAGATTTTGCGTGTAATCTATATGATGGATGAAATGCGTCAGGCATGGGGAATGAAATATCCTTTTGAATAGGGCAAAAGAATGTCGGAAAAAATGAAAAAATATTAATAACTTGAATAAAAAATAAAAATGATGTATACTGTAGTCAGTGTGCATATTATATCACTGGTTTATTTGTTAACTGGTAATATAAGAAACATGCGTATAATTATAAAGGAGGAAACAAAAAAGAATGAAAAAGAAATTAATGGCACTGGCTTTTTCGGTTGCAGCAGCGGGGCTTGTTTTCAGTATGGGACAGGTGGCTGAGGCAAAGGTAAAAGTAAGCAGTGTAAGGGCAGAAAGTGCGACTGGTTCTTCAAAAACGGTATATGTAGCGAAAGGAAAGTCAGTGAAACTTACTGCGACAGTAAAGGTAAAACCGAATAGGGCTGCTAATAAAAAGGTGAGTTACAAATCATCCAAGAGTTCCATTGCGGTAGTTAATTCAAAAGGTATAGTTAAAGGGAAGAAGCTTGGTACAGCTAAAATTATTGTACGCTCTAAGAAAAACAATAACAAGAAAGCAAGTATAACCGTTAAGGTTGTGAACCCGGCAACAAAGGTTGCATTGGATAAGAAAAAGACATTCATTACGATTGGAGGTTCAGTAAAATTAAAGGCAACGGTGAAAGGAAAGAAAAATTATTGTAAATCCGTTGTTTGGACGACTTCAAATAAGAGGGTTGCAGCAGTCTCCAAATCGGGAGTTGTAAAGGCGAAGGCAGCTGGAAAAGCAGTGGTTAGGGCAGTAGCAGCTGATGGTACAAAAAAAGTGGCAGCTTGTCTGGTTGTAGTGACAGGAAAGACAACCGATTTGAGCAGCTTGAACTTCCGTACATATTACAATGATTCTTCTACGGATGTAGTAGTAGTAAGCTTAAACGAGGCAAAAACATTGACAGAGAATCAGTTTATTGTAAAAACAAAATCACGTCCGGATGGACAGTATATTCATACAACGGATATTGCTTCTGTAGTTACAGCAAACAATAAAGACTATATGATTACGTTGAATGATAGTATCTACGATGGTGATTTTGTTCAGGTTGAAGTGGCAGACTTAGATGGTCAGAAGGCAATTGAAAAAGAATTTAAAGTAGAAGAAGTGCAGAATGACGTTGTTGTCACTGGTACGGTAGGAAAACCTTTGGTGAGTAGCCAGTTTGGTAATGGATATGAGTCAATCAGCCTTTCTTCCGGTTCTTTACCAGCAGGATTATCCATTGATCAGCAGGATGGAACTATTTTTGGAACTCCAACCGCTTTATCCGATAATCAAGTATGTACACTTTCTCTTACGAGAGAGACCGGACGGATTAAGAAGGTACAGGTTACTTTTCTGATTGGTGATAAAGAACATATTATTGCACAGAATAAGACATTTGGTAATCAGAAAGATTTTATTGTACTTGCATCAGATTATTTTGCAGGCAGTATAGAAGTGGTAGGGGGAAGTGGATCTTATACCTATGAGATGGCAGATGACTGCAATGGAATGTTTCAATTAGGATTTCTTGACTCCTATTTCTATGTGGAAGCGGACTCGGGTAAGATGGCAGCCGGCACTTATTATCCCAAGGTGCGGATTAAGGATGCAGAGAATACAAATCTCTCAACAGTGGCAAACCTGGCAGTTGTTGTCACTCCATCAATTGAAATTACAAGTACGGTTACAAACGATAAAGAAATTTCTGTATTTCTTTATTACCGAAATACAGAAACAGGAAGTGTATACTATGCAAACAGTAATACAGAGGGTGTATATAAGACAAAAGTGCCTTCTGGAATTTATGAAGCATATTATTATACGACAGACGAAACAGGAAAGGATAAGTTAAATTATCTTGGAAGAGATATTAATGTAACGGCTTCAGCAGCTTTTCAGTATACGGTTTCAGATTCATATAAGTTCGGTGGAAGGCTGTTAGATCAAAATGGAGAACTGGTAGATAAGGAGTTTGAGGTAGAACTTGTAAATACTTCCGGTAAAATGCTTGAGAGCAGAATGGGAACTGAGTACCAGTTTAGCGGATATGCAAAAGGAAATTATATCATAAAGGTTTATGACAGTCAAACAGAGGAACTGGTTGGGCAGCATGGAGTGGTTAGTTTGTCAGGCAATGTAATAGCTGATATCAAGTTGAATTATACAAATATTCAGCAATAGATAGAAGGTTGACAAAACTGGGAATTCTATAGTAAAATGCTTAACAGGTAAAGACTGTGATAAAGAAATAGTCAAATACCCCGTAGCTTGCTGCGGGGTATTTGACTGATGATAAAAGGAAAGGATTGTGCAACATGAAAGATTACAATTACACGGACATTGAGAAAAAATGGCAGAAATACTGGGATGAGCATCAGACATTTCATGCCGAAAATGATTATTCCAAGCCAAAATTTTATGCACTTGTAGAATTCCCATATCCATCCGGACAGGGACTTCATATCGGACATCCACGTCCTTATACTGCAATGGATATTGTATCCAGAAAGAGAAGATTGGAGGGCTATAATGTACTTTTCCCAATGGGATGGGATGCATTTGGACTTCCGACTGAGAACTTTGCCATAAAAAACAAAATTCATCCGGCAAAGGTAACAGAAAAAAATGTTGCTCATTTTAAGGAGCAATTGAAAGCTTTGGGACTTTCCTTTGATTGGGAGAGGGAGATTAACACAACGGATCCGGATTATTATAAATGGACTCAGTGGATTTTTTTGCAATTGTTTAAAAAGGGGCTTGCGTATAAAAAAGAAATGTCTGTCAATTGGTGTACTTCATGTAAAGTCGTGTTGGCAAACGAAGAGGTTGTTAATGGCGTTTGCGAGCGCTGTGGCGGCGAGGTAGTGCACAAAGTAAAATCTCAGTGGATGCTAAAAATTACAGAATATGCACAACGTTTACTAGATGATTTGGATGATGTAGATTATCTGGAAAAAATTAAAACAAGCCAGAAAAACTGGATTGGACGATCTACGGGAGCGGAAGTCGATTTTGTTGCATCTACAGGAGATATACTGACTGTTTATACAACAAGACCGGATACTTTGTTTGGGGCAACTTATATGGTTATTTCTCCAGAACACCCATATATTGAAAAATGGGCAGGCAAACTGGCAAATATGGATGAGATTCGTGCTTATCAGGATGAGTCTGCCAGAAAATCAGACTTTGAGCGTACCGAGATGGTAAAGGATAAGACAGGAGTAAAACTGGAAGGGGTAACAGCGACAAATCCTGTTAATGGAAAAGAAATACCGATTTTTATTTCTGACTATGTGTTGATGACATATGGAACAGGGGCTATTATGGCTGTACCTGCACATGATACACGTGACTTTGATTTTGCTCAAAAATTTGATTTGCCAATTATTGAGGTAGTAAAAGGTGGAGATGTAACAAAAGAAGCTTTTACAGATTGCGCTACCGGTGTTATGACAAATAGTGGATTTTTGGATGGCCTTTCTGTTGAAGAAGCGAAGGTAAAAATCAAAGAGTGGTTAGAAGAAAACGGAAAAGGGAAAACAAAAGTAAACTTTAAGTTAAGAGATTGGGTATTTTCCCGCCAGAGATATTGGGGTGAGCCAATTCCAATTGTAGAATGTGAAAAATGTGGTTATGTGCCATTGCCTGAAAGTGAGCTTCCATTGACACTTCCAGATGTGGAAAGCTATATGCCAACTGATAATGGAGAAAGTCCGCTGGCGAATTTAGATCGCTTTATCAATACAACATGTCCTCATTGTGGGGGACCGGCAAAAAGAGAGACCGATACAATGCCTCAATGGGCCGGTTCTTCATGGTACTTCCTTCGTTATTGTGATCCGAAAAATGATGATGAGCTTGCTATGAAAGAAGCTTTAGAGTATTGGCTTCCGGTAGACTGGTACAATGGAGGAATGGAGCATACAACACTTCATTTATTATATAGTCGTTTCTGGCATAAGTTTTTGTATGATATTGGAGTTGTGCCAACGAAAGAACCATATGCAAAACGTACGT
>CATZVV010000038.1 GCA_958425285.1 uncultured Lachnoclostridium sp.
TCACCAGCTCCAACAGCACTTGAGTACGCTTTCCCCACTGTTACAATGCGTCTAATCTCATATGGTGGGAGTCCTGCTCCAATTGCTCCATAACCGGCCAATGTAGAGGATGAAGTAACCATCGGATAAATTCCGTGATCCGGGTCTTTCAGAGAACCAAGCTGTCCCTCTAACAAAATTCTCTTGCCTTGTTTTCTTGCTTCAAATAAGTAAGCGCTGACATCGCATACATATGGCTCAACCATCTTGCGGTATTCTTCTAATGTATTGAGCAGTTCATCAATATCAAGCTTTGGTTTGTGGTATAAATGCTCCAGCAATATATTTTTCTGAACGGATACCCGCTCTAGTTTTTCTCTTAACAAATCCTGATCAAATAATTCAGATACCTGAAATCCGATTTTTGCATATTTATCTGAGTAAAATGGTGCAATACCGGATTTTGTTGAACCAAATGATTTTCCCGCCAAACGTTCTTCTTCATATTCATCAAAAAGAATATGGTACGGCATAACAACCTGTGCACGATCGGAAACGAGAATTTTCGGCATTGGCACACCCTTTGCAACAATATCATTAATCTCTTTAAATAAATCCGGAATATTTAAGGCAACACCATTTCCAATAATACTTGTCGTGTGATTATAAAAAACACCGGATGGCAAAATATGAAGGGCAAATTTCCCATAGTCATTTACAATTGTATGACCTGCATTGCTTCCTCCCTGAAAACGTACGATAATATCAGATTCTTCTCCGAGCATATCTGTAATTTTACCTTTTCCTTCATCTCCCCAGTTTGCTCCAACTACAGCTGTAACCATATTTATTCCTCCATTCTGGCGGGCATGTATTGTTCACCGGGAATTGCCCATAGATGTTCACCGGCTCTACCATCATAGCATAATCTCTTTCATAAGTAAAATCAATATTTGTTATTTTCGCCATAAGATTTACTTATGTATTTAAACAATTCTTCCAATCACATAATATTTCTTTGACGGCTTACTATCCCAAAAAGAGCGCATTACAATTCCGTTCATTGAATTCGAGGCTTCTAAAACCAATCCATTTCCGCAATAGAGTGCTACATGATTGATATTTTTATACCTCCCGTTTGGTGCTCCCCGGTAGCAAATCAGATCGCCGGGCTGCATAGCCGACTGCTTCCAATATCCTTTTTTTGTTTTCAATGTTTTCTTTTTCTGGTCTAAATACTGACCTATATCTGCTGCCGTAGGTGCCCATCCGTTTGAAAGCAATGTAATTCCGGACTTTTTATACATACGATATACAAATGAAGAGCAATCGTAATACCCTCTTTGCATACGCTTTGTCTGGCTGTATTTTGAATGTCCAATCAGCTTCATGCCGGAACGAATTGCCCGAATCGCCTTTTTCTTTCCAACAGACACCGAATAGTACATCGTCTTTTGATCCACGGAGCAGGTGATAAAGGTACTTCCAATTTTTCTTGCTTTTACTTTTCCTTTGGAACTAACCGATGCATATTTTGCATTGTTGCTATGAAAAACCACCTTGCTTTTTGAATTCAATCCAGTCACACGTATCGAAGCTTTTCCTCCTTTTGTCAAAAAGGCGTAGGAATTTTTCATCTGTGGGTCTGTTATATGTATTGTCGCTGAAAGAAGAACTCCAGCCACCTGCACAGACACCTTTGCCGTTCCTTTTTTCCGTGCATATACCGTAGCATCCTTGCCATCCGAATCATATATGGATAAAAGTTTCGAATCACTGCTGCTCCATTGCATTTCCGTATCTGCAGCGGCATCCATACCCTGCACTCCAAGCATAACGTCGCATCCTTTCGCTAGATTCATTTCACGAATTTCCAGACGTGGGTCAACGACACAAAGCGTAAAATAAAATTTGTATTCCGTATAGAGCGGACTTGCTGTCGGCACCGGTGTGGGTGTCGGAGTCGGAGTTCCAGCCGGAAACATCCAGTTTGTTCCATCCTGTTTTTCATTTCCCGTGTCTGCGGTTACTTTTATGCTTACTTCCAGCGTCGTCGTACCACACTGATTCAACGTCACCATCCCACTCTGATCAATGGAAGCAACAGCAGAATTGCTGCTTGAAAATGTCTTTTCCAGTCCCTCCCATTCACGATATGTCAGTTGAAAATTTTTCGTTTGCAATGCTTTGACCAGATTATTTTCCCCCGACATTCGAATGTTCGCAGCAACATGTTCCATATCAATTACCGTTGCTCCCTTCGCCTCTTTGCCGGGGATCAATACAAAAAATGCCATAAAGCATATTAATATACCTGTCAATAATTTATTCATCCTAATCCATCTTATCCTTTCGTAATTGTTTTAAAAGCGTTGATGCTGCCGTAGAAAGCGGATTTCGTTCTCTGCTAATAACACACATACTCCTTTTCGGGATTTTTTTGTCAAAATGCAGCTCACTTAATTCTCCGGTTTCCAGATAGTCCTTGGCAAAATCTGACATAACGCATCCCACGCCAAGGTTCCTTAGCGCAAATTGCACAATCATATCACTTGTCGCCAGTTCAAATTCCGGCTTTAAGGTAACACCTTCCTGCTTCAGAAATTCATCGAGGTAACGCCTTGTACTTGTATTATTTTCCAGACAAATGACAGGGAGCTTTAGCAGGCTCTTATAGGAAAGCAGCTTCGTTTTGTATTCCCAAAAACGTTTCCCAACGACAAATACATCCTCAATATCCCGCGCCACCGTCACCTTCACCCCCTCAGGGCAGACAACCGGAGTTGTTACAATTCCAAAATCAATTCTTCCATTTTGCAAATGCTCAATCGTTTCCGGAGTAGGTGCATTCGTAACATTTACTTTAATCGCCGGGTATTTGCGGTGAAAGTCTTCCAAAAAAGGCAGCAGATAAAATTGCAAAGTCATATCGCTCGCTCCAATCGTAACCTCACCAATATCCATATTCAACATTTTTCCTAATATTAACTCGCCCTGTTCGATGGTTTCATAGCCTTCTTTTACATAAGAAAATAAAGCCTCGCCTTCACCCGTAAGCCGTATTCCTTTCGCAGAGCGCATTACAAGAACGGCGCCAAGGCGTTCCTCTAATTGCCGAAGTGCCTGAGATACTGCCGGCTGGGACACACATAACTCCCTTGCAGCCGCTGTAATCCCTCCGCATGTGACTACATAATAAAAAATTTTATACCCTTCTAAGTGACCTGTCATATCTACCTCGTTTTAACCTCATCCGATGCCAAAAACGCCCTGAATTTAAAAATATTCAGGGCGTCCTGTTATCTTTTATACATTAATTTCGGCTTTCATTCCGAGCAGTTCTTTATTATCATCTAAAATTGGAGAAATAACGTCCCTCACAAACTCTTCTACCTGTGAAGGTGCACGTCCCACATATTTACTTGGATCCATTGTTTTCTGAAGTTCTTCCAGTGTCATCGGGAATTCCTCATCTGCTGCAATCAGTTCAAGCAGATTATTATCAAGACCATTCACTTTTACATTCTTGCCTGCTTCCATGGAAAGGGTACGGATTTTTTCATGAAGTTCCTGTCTGTCGCCGCCTGCCTTCACTGCATCCATCATAATATTTTCTGTTGCCATAAACGGAAGCTCTGACATAAGTCGTTTCGTAATAACTTTGTCATAAACAACAAGTCCGTCAACAACATTCAGATACAAATCCAAAATACCATCAATGGTCAAAAATGCTTCTGCAACCGAAAGACGTTTATTTGCCGAATCATCGAGAGTACGCTCAAACCACTGGGTTGCCGATGTAATCGCAGGATTCAGTGCATCAATCATGACATAACGGGAAAGTGAGGCAATCCTCTCACTTCTCATTGGGTTTCTCTTGTACGCCATTGCCGAAGAACCAATCTGTGATTTTTCAAATGGCTCTTCAATTTCTTTCAAGTGCTGCAATAGGCGAATATCATTGGAAAATTTATGCGCACTTGCCGCAATTCCTGCCAGCACATTGCACACTCTTGTATCTAACTTTCTGGAATAAGTCTGACCGGATACAGGAAAGCATGAATCAAAGCCCATTTTCTTTGCAATCAGGCGATCAGCTTCTTTAACCTTTTCTTCATTTCCATCAAACAATTCCATAAAGCTTGCCTGTGTACCAGTTGTTCCTTTTGAACCAAGAAGTTTCATATGCGCAAGCACATGCTCTAAATCTTCATAATCCAATACCAGCTCCTGTAACCAAAGAGAAGCTCTCTTTCCTACCGTTGTTGGCTGAGCCGGTTGAAAATGGGTAAATGCCAAAGTCGGCAAGTCTTTATATTTCATCGCGAATTTTGCCAGCTCATCCATCACATTTACCAGTTTCTTCTTCACAAGTTTTAATGCCTCTGTCATAATAATAACATCGGTATTATCACCAACATAACAGGAAGTCGCTCCCAGATGAATAATTCCTTTTGCTTTCGGACACTGCTGTCCATATGCATATACATGACTCATAACATCATGGCGAACTTCCTTCTCTCTTGCCTTCGCCACATCATAATTAATATCATCCTGATGTGCCTTTAGTTCTTCAATTTGCTCTTCTGTAATCGGAAGCCCCAATTCTTTCTCTGTCTCAGCCAATGCAATCCAAAGTTTTCTCCATGTACGAAATTTCATATCCGGTGAAAAAATGTATTGCATCTCTTTGCTTGAATAACGCTCAGACAATGGGCTGACGTATTTATCATTACTCATATTTCTCCTCTTTTCTATTTTTCAAATTCCCCACGTATATCCTCTTGCGGCGGTTTTACCGGATAATGCCCCGAAAAACAGGCATCACAATAGCCGGTATCTCCTTCAATCAATTCATGCAGCCGCTCACCATCCAGATACCCCAGAGAGTCGGCCCCTAACATTTTACAAATTTGTTCAATCGTGTTATTGTGCGCAATCAGTTGATCACAACTCGGTACATCCGTACCAAAATAGCATGGATATAAAAATGGCGGCGAACTGATTCTTACATGAACTTCCGTAGCTCCTGCATTTTTCAGCATGCGTACAATACGCTCACTTGTTGTCCCACGTACAATCGAATCATCCACCATAACAACCCGTTTACCCTGTACTACCTCTTTTAAGACATTCAGCTTAATACGCACACTTGACTCACGAGCCGACTGCTTTGGCTTAATAAAAGTACGTCCGACATAGCTGTTTTTTACAAACGCAGTTCCGTATGGGATTCCTGTCTGTAAAGCGAAACCAAGTGCTGCCACATTTCCCGAATCTGGTACGCCAACTACAATATCCGCTTCTGCCGGATGCATCTGTGCCAAAATCTTACCGGCCATAATTCTCGAATTGTATACACTGACACCATCCACATAACTATCCGGTCTTGCAAAGTAAATGTATTCAAAAATACATTTTGCTGCCTTTTGTCCGCACAGGGTCTCATCTGACTCAATCCCACTTGGAGAAATCGTAACAATCTCACCTGGTTTTACATCTCTTACAAATTCTGCTCCTACGGCGTCCAACGCACAAGTTTCAGATGCCAGAATATATGCATTATCCCGTCTTCCAATACAAAGAGGACGGAATCCATAAGGATCTCTGGCTCCAATCAGTTTACGCGGACTGGAAATAATGAGTGAATATGCTCCTTGAATTTTCCGCATAGCATTTTTTACGGCTTCCTCTGCATTTTTTGTATTCAAACGCTCTCTTGCAATATGATATGCAATCACTTCTGTATCAATCGTTGTCTGAAAGATTGCGCCTGTATGAGCAAGATCTTCTCTAAGTTCAGGAGCATTTACCAAATTCCCGTTATGAGCCAGCATTAACGTTCCCTTTACATAATTCAGTACAAGCGGCTGGATATTCTGATTATTACTTGCTCCTGCCGTAGAATAGCGTACGTGACCAACGCCTATATTTCCATGAAGTTTTTCAAGCTTCTCTTCTGAAAAAACTTCATTCACCAGACCCATACCTTTACAGACACTTACCTTGCCTTTTGGACCTTCCGTGTCACTAACCGCAATTCCACAGCTCTCCTGACCACGATGCTGTAACGCAAACAATCCATAATAAATGGAGGATGCTACATTTGCCCCGTCAAAATCATACATTCCAAAGACTCCGCATTCTTCATGGAGCCCGCTGTCGTATCTCTCATTTACTGAATGATTCATCCTGTTTCAATATCCTTTCATTTTATACAAGACCAATACGCTTAGCCACTTCATTATAAGCGTCTTCCACACCACCAAGGTCACGGCGGAAGCGGTCTTTATCAAGCTTCTCCCTTGTTTTAATATCCCAGAATCGACATGTGTCCGGTGAAATCTCATCTGCAAGAATAATCTTTCCATCTGGAGTTTTACCAAATTCAATTTTAAAATCAATTAACTCAATCCCACACTCTTCAAAAAACTTCTTTAGATAATCATTAATCATAAATGTATACTTTGTAATTGTATCAATATCTTCCCTTGTTGCAATGCCCATTGCAAGAGCAAAATAATCATTAATTAACGGATCTCCCAAAGCATCATCTTTATAACTGAACTCTAATGTCGGGCAAAGCAGTTTTGTACCCTCTTCAATACCAAGACGCTTCGAAAAGCTTCCCGCAGCGACATTACGGACAATGACTTCCAAAGGAACAATCGAAACCTTTTTTACCGCTGTTTCACGGTCGCTCAATTCTTTTACAAAATGTGTAGGAACCCCTGCTTCCTCCAACTTCTGGAATAAAAAGTTTGTCATACGGTTATTGATTACACCCTTGCCCGTAATCGTACCTTTTTTTTCTCCGTTGAACGCAGTCGCATCATCTTTGTAATCAACAATATAAACATTCTCGTCATCGGTCAAATAAACTTTTTTCGCCTTTCCTTCATAGAGCATTTCTTTCTTTTCCACTTTGGTATCCTCCTAAAATTTTATAAATATTTATTTGCGTAAAAAGCACGCACTAAAGTCAAATTTTATCTCCACAAACTTCTACGGAGCATCTGACTCATCTAACGTAATGATTCCCTGTTGAATTTTATTTTGCAGAATACGTAAGACGGCTGCATTTAAAACTCTCATATCCAGACTCTGATTAATGACAGCTTTTTTTATTCCCTGAAAAGCTGTATCCAGATTTTCAGGCATTAAGATTACATCCACGCCGGCTACCAATACCTGTAATGCAGCCTCATCTGCGCTATAATTTTCGGTAATAACAGGACAGTTCATGGAATCCGTCATGACAACGCCCTCAAAGCCAAGTTCCTCTCGGATAATCCCTTCTATAATCAACTCTGACATGGATGCCGGTGCTGTATTTTGTGTAATTTTACTGACCGCAGTATTAGAAACCATGATACAATCGGCTCCTGCATCAATTCCTGCTTGAAACGGAAGAAAATCAACCTCACGCATATGCGTTAAACTATTGTCATTATTTACCAACTCCTGTTCAATCTTACCCTGTACAGAACCAAGTCCCGGAAATGTTCTCAGCACCGTCCCCATACCAGCATTATCCATACCCGTTATAATGGAACTAACACAGGATTCCACTTTATCAGCTTCCGTACTAAAACATTGCGAAACATACGATGGATTTTTCTCCTCATCTCCTACATCTGCAGTTGGCGCAAGATTCAGATTGAAACCAAAATCTTTTAATTCATTCCCTACAGTAGTTCCAATCTGTTCAATTTCTTCCATTGATTTATTGTGCCCCAACTCATAATAAGAAGGAAATACCGTCCCCCTCAAATTACTGTTGCCTGCAAAAATGGAATTCGTTCCGCCAGCCTCCTCTGTTGCTATATACAATGGTGTATGTGGCGATGCCGCTTGCAAATCTGAAATGAGCTTTTTTAACTGTTCAGGCGTTTCAATATTCTTGGATTGTAAAATCACACCACCAACTGGATACATTGTCATCGCCTGTTTTATTTTTTTGTTAATTTTTGTAAAATTATAGTAACTTCCTTTCGATGTGTCTAGTAACTCCAGGTTTACAATAAAAAGCTGTCCTATTTTTTCATCCAAAGACATATCTTTCAAAATCTGTTCTGCTCTCGTAAATGCATCATCTGCTGATATAGATGTTACATCTCCCCCCGTATTCTCAGTCTCTTTGGTTGTTTCCCATGGTGTTGCACTCACTTTTGACTGTTTCTCAGTTCCACTTCCGGCACAAGAAACCAAAAAATTCACAGACACCAAAAAAAGACAAAGAAACCTTATCTTATTTTTCTTCATCCATACCCTCCAACGGTATTTATTCATCGTAAAAAGCAACCCCTCCAACAAATCATTTATAGTATAGCAAACTTTTCGCATTCTTACAAATAAATATTTTCAGAAAAAAAACCTTTTTTTTGTGTAAATCAACCAAGCCTCTATACATATGATAACAGTGTAAATGAAATTAGGAGGACGTAAACATGAGTGATTTATCAGCAACAAATTGCGGAGGCGGATGCTCCTGCGGTGAAAACGGAGGAGGATGTTCCTTTCTTATCATTATCCTTCTTCTCTGCTGCTGCGGTGGCGGAAGCGGATTGGGCGGATGCGGCGGCAGCGGAAATGATTGCAGTTGCATTATCTGGATTCTTCTGATCCTCTGCTGCTGCGGTGGCGGAAGCGGATTGGGCGGATGCGGCGGTGGATGCGGAGGCGGATGCTTCTAATTCCTTCCCCCCATTTTTCTGCCATATCAGCAGAAATCTTTGGAGGGTGCTTATCGGCACCCTCCCTTTTTTAGCGAGAAAGTTCAACTTTATGAAGACATTAAAAATAGCACCCGGTAAAATACATATGGAAAAGCAACTTTTCATATCCTGCCGGGTACTATTTTCTCATGTTAAACAATAAAAAAACTATAATTTTTCAACCTTATTTTCTTCTTCCTCTGTTTTCTCTTTAAAAAACTCCTTTTTTTCTTCCTCGCTGAGACAGGCATAACAATCCAAATCAATCTCATAAATTGTATTGCCATCAATAACAAGCCCATCCCTATCCATTTTTCGGTTCATAACACCAGCTCCCTTCTACACATAATATATGCGGAAAAGGACACATTTCCTATTATTTTGTAAAAAAATCCTTTATTTTGTCAATTTTTGAAGTCATAGAAATAAATAACTGCTCTACAAGTGTAATTGCTGCCATGCTTTCAACAACAACAACCGCACGTGGCATAATGACAGGATCATGCCGGCCTTTAATTGCAATCTGAATCTCTTCTCCCTTTTGGTTTACTGTCTCCTGCTGTTGGAAAATAGATGGCGTCGGCTTAAAAGCCGCGCGAATCACTATGTCACTTCCATCACTGATTCCACCTAAAATTCCTCCTGCATGATTTGTTTTTTTACCAATATCTCCATTCGGCTTAAGGTAAAAAGCATCATTATTCTGCGAACCGTTCAATCGGGCAACTGCCATACCAGCTCCGATTTCCACTCCCTTTACTGCACCAATGGAAAAAATTCCTTTTGCCAAGGCAGCATCTAGTTTTTCAAAAACAGGTTCCCCAATTCCTACAGGCATTCCCGATATAACGCACTCAATGACACCTCCCACCGAATCCTTTTTCTTCATCATTTCTTCCAAATACTCCTCTGCTTTAGCAGATGCTTCTAAATCCGGCATACGCAGTGGACTTTTTTCTATGTTTTCAGCCTTAATCTGTCCGGATATTTCAAACGAACCAATCGACCTTGTATATGCCATCACAGAGATGCCAAGTTCGGACAAAATTTTTGACGCAATTGCACCCGCTGCCACACGCCCAATTGTTTCTCTTCCTGAAGAACGTCCGCCGCCTCTATAATCTCTGAATCCGTATTTTTTATCAAAGGTATAATCCGCATGCCCCGGCCGATAATAGGATGCAATCTCCGAATAATCACCTGATCTTTGAGAATGATTCCGAATAAGAAGTGAGATTGGCGTACCCGCCGTCTTCCCATCAAAAATTCCAGATAATATCTCTACTTCATCTGATTCTTTCCTAGGTGTAGAGTATTTCGTTTGTCCCGGCTTACGTCTATTCAGAAATTGCTGAATATCCTCCTCATTCAATTCAATTCCAGCCGGGCACCCATCAACCACTGCCCCAACCCCCTGTCCATGAGATTCTCCCCATGTTGATACGGCAAATATATTTCCATAAATAGAGCCTGCCATTTTTTCCACATCCTCTCAAAAAACATTTTCTTTTTCCAGTTATTTGTAGTATAATAAATTTCAGAGCGGTGGTCTACAATCCGCTTTGCTACTTGCTAATAACCTAAAGATAAATATACCACAAACGAAAGGAGATTTCTAATGTTTAGTCAATATTTTGGGAATTATCTTCTCACTAAAGGGAAGATTACGCAGAAGCAATACACTTCCTGCATGGAGTATATGCGAGCTAACCGTGTAAAACTGGGACTGATTGCAGAATCCGAAGGCTTACTTTCCAGAGCACAGGCAAATGAACTTCATCGATTGCAAATGCAGACAGACAAGCGTTTTGGTGATTTAGCCATTGAAAAGGGCTATCTGACAGAAGCAGACATTACAAATCTATTACATATGCAGGGAAATCCCTATCTGATTTTCATCCAAGCTTTACAAGAAAACGGTTTTCTTACTCGTGAGGAAATCGATACTCTATTAGATGATTATCAACGTGAGATGCACTTTTCCAACTCTGATATTGCTGCCCTGAAGGTTGGAAATTTAGACGAACTTGTAAACTTTTTTATTCCGGTTGACAATCCGCTTATTACCTCCCTTTTCGGTCTGGCTCTACGGAATGTAATCCGATTTATTAGCTCCTATATACGCTTTGATACTGTAAAAGCAGTTACTTCCTACACTGCAAAACATATTGCCTTTCAACGTACAGTTGGAGTACATGACGGCTTTTTAGGCTTTGCCAGTGATGATGACTCAATTCTTGCCA
>CATZVV010000039.1 GCA_958425285.1 uncultured Lachnoclostridium sp.
TAAAACCATTCTTTTCAAATACAGGAATAAATTCATCCGGATAAACCATACTGCCATCTGGCCGAATCCATCGAATCAAAGCCTCCGCCCCGACAATACTTCCTGTAACAAGGTTATACTTAGGCTGAAGAAACACCTTAAACTCACCATCTGTCAAGGCTTTTTCCATCTGTCTTTCAATGCGCTTAATTGTCTCTGCATGCTGATATAATTTGGGATCATAAAACGCAATATGACTGCTATTTAGAAATCTCAAACTTTTTCTCGCTACATTTGCCAACTCCACCATTCGGTCTACACTAATTGTATAATTTGAGATAATATACACCCCGATACCAAGTTTTAATACCGCATCCGGCAAACGATTTCCAATTCCTACATCAAACTCTTTGCAAAGCCTTGTTACATCCCGACGAATTGCCATTTCACTGTCTGCCTCAATCAAAAGAAGAAAATGGTCTGCGACACTTCGGCAACCGCAAATAACCTTTCTATTTATCTTCATCAAGAGCTTGCTCAAGCCAACCAATACACGATCTGCCTGCTGCAAACCATACAGATTATTCAACTTCTCAAAATTAGAAATATCGGTATATAATAATGCATATCCCCCATTTACTTTTACCTGATCTAAAAAAAGCCGAAGCGTATCTTTAAAATACTCCAACGTGTAGAATCCGGTCAAACTGTCATAACGCGAATCTTTTGTATTTCCTGAACTTTTCTGACTCTGTGCTTTAAGCTCTAAATTTCTTTGATTATTTAAAAAATCAAATACATTACAGATTAATAAATGACCTTTTATTTTCACCATATTCATAATAAACCGCAATGATATATAGATTAATTCTGCCTTATAAGGGATTCTTATTTCCAATTCACCACATGCAGAAAAAGAATCTTCCCCTATTCGGTTTGCCTGGATTGCTACAACTTTCAAAATACAATTAGACGGGATTTCTTTTAATTTTTCAGACATCAAAGCCAAAACTTCTTTTCTGCTTTTTAAGGATATATTTCCCTTTCCGCTAAACCAGCACACATCCTCCTTTAGATGATGTGCCAATTTGCTTATGTCTCGGTTAATAAAAAATGAATAATAGGTATCCAAAGTAACTTGCTTTACCTCTTCAAGTATCAATTCTTCATCCAACAGCTGATTCATATACATTTCTGCCATAGCCACATCCTCCTTTGACTATTTATCCCATTTATCGCATAAAGAATGAATCTGGTCCGTAAATTTGGCCACATCTTTATTATTTAACCCCTTATTTTTTTGTATAACAGATAGCAATCTCTGTCCTGCTGCAAGCAGTCTCTCATATACACTTTGAGCTCTTGCCTTACCCGCACGCTTCTTCATTGCCGCATGCGGTTCTTCCTCATGAATAAACATTCCTGAAGCCAAATCAAATATCGTGCCACTATATGGGGCATTTGCATAAAATCCATACTCATCTCTCAGGCATGCTGCAAATTCTGTGCAAACAACATCTTCACCATGTACAACAAATACCATTTCCGGCTTTTCTTTAAATCCTGAAACCCAATGTACCAATCCATTTTTATCTGCATGTCCGCTAATTCCTTCAATTGTCTCAATTTTCGCTTTTACGTCAATTGTTTCACCAAACAGCTTAACCGAATCTGCACCCTCCTGGAGTTTTCTGCCCAGTGTGCCAAAAGCCTGATACCCACAAAATACAATTGTAGACTCCGCACGCCACAAATTATGCTTTAAATGATGACGAATTCTCCCCGCTTCGCACATTCCAGAAGCAGAAATAATGACTTTCGGCTCTATATGATTATTAATTGCCTTACTATCTTCACTTGTTACAGATAACTTTAATCCCGGAAATCCAATCGGATTAATTCCCTTATGAACAAGTGCCCTTGCTTCTTCGTCAAAACAGCTTTCTACATTTTTTCCAAAAATATTCGTCGCTTCCACTGCCAACGGGCTATCCACATAAACCTCAAAGTCAGGATTTGTCTTTACCATCTTTCTTTCCTTAATCTGTCGGATAAAATAAAGCAGTTCCTGCGTTCTGCCAACTGCAAAAGCAGGAATAACAACATTACCTCCGCTTCTGAAAGTTTCCTCAATAATCTCCGCAAGTCTTGCTGCATAATCCGGTTTTGGACCATGCAGGCGGTTGCCATAAGTCGACTCCATAACAACATAGTCACCCTGTGTCGTCAAAGTGGGATCTTTTAAAATCGGTTTATTTGTATTCCCTATATCTCCTGAAAAAACAATGCTTTTCTCAGTACCATTTTCTTTTGCAAAAACTTCTACTGATGCAGACCCCAATAAATGCCCTACATCTGTAAAACGAATACTCACCTCGTCGGATAACGGAATCACCTCACCATACTCACACGGCACCAGTAAACGTATCGCTCCAAACGCATCCTCCATCGTATAAAGCGGTACATATGGCTCTAGTCCTGCACGTTTTGCTTTACGGTTTCTCCACTCTGCCTCGAACATCTGTATATGTGCACTATCACGTAACATAATGTTACATAAACTAACAGTTGCCTGAGTGGCAAACACCTGTCCCCGAAAGCCCTTGGCATACATAAGAGGTAATAGCCCGGTATGGTCAATATGAGCATGAGTCAGCACAATATAATCCAATTCTGTCGGATTAACCGGCAACTCCTGATTCACAAAAAAATCTTCACCCTGCTCCATTCCGCAATCTACACATAGTTTCTTTTTTCCAATTTCAAGGTAATGGCAGCTGCCTGTCACCTCGTGGTCTGCCCCAACAAAATATAATTTCATATTTGCCTCCATTCCTTGCCTTTTTTCTATCCCAGGCTAAATATATTATACTATATTTTCCATCTGTTTTCAATGTAAATGAGCAAAAGTTTGTGCCAGGTAATGGTTGACACAAACCACTTTTTATTAATATTTGATTTTCTCAGTAAAAACCGTTATAATGAAAAGCAAATTAACCAATATGTAGGAAAACTTTACTATAATATATAACAGTAAGATTGGAGGCTTATATGAAAGATAAACGAATTGTAGTTGCCCTTGGAAGAAATGCATTTGGTGAAACCTTTCCGGAACAGAAAAAAAATGTACAACGTGCTGCAGAGGCAATCGCAGATTTAATAGGTGAAAAATATCAGGTTGTAATTACTCATAGTAACGGACCTCAAGTAGGAATGATTCAGACAGCTATGACTGAATTTTCCCGTCTGGATTCTCGTTATACAGTTGCACCAATGTCCCTCTGTGGTGCCATGAGCCAGGGTTATATCGGCTATGATTTGCAAAATGCCATCCGCACTGAATTACTGAATCGGGGAATTTTCAAACCCGTTTCTACTATTATCACTCAGGTCCGTGTTGATCCATTTGATAAAGCATTTAACCACCCAACAAAAGTCATTGGCCGTTACATGACAGAAGAAGAAGCAAAGGCAGAAGAAGAAAAAGGAAACCATGTCGTAAAAGAAGCAAATGGATACCGACGCATTATTGCCTCACCACATCCGGTTGATATCTATGAAATAGATGCCATCACGGCACTGTTAGATGCCGGACAGATTGTAATTGCTGCGGGTGGCGGTGGAATCCCTGTATTAGAACAAGGCACAAAATTGACCGGGGCAAGTGCTGTCATCGAAAAGGACTATACCGCAGCTAAAATGGCGGATATGGTAGATGCTTCTCATTTATTAATCCTAACCTCAAAAGAGCAAATGTACATTCAAAAGGATGACAAAAAAGAAACCGCTCTTGGTACTGTTACTGTTGATAAAGCTCTCTCACTCATAGACGAAGGACATTTTGACCCAATTACTACACTTCCTAAAATTGATGCTTCCGTATCTTTTGTTTCTTCCGGTGAAGGACGTACCGCTATTATCACAGCGTTAGAGCATGCACTTGACGGCATTCGTGAAAAAGTTGGAACAATCATTAAATAAACACAGAATCGATAACCCCATTCGTATTAAAAGTCCGTATGGAATCATAAAAAACAAGAATACACAATAGTATACTTTGTTCTAAATTGATTCCATACGGACTTTTACCTTATAGAATTCGTGTATTAAAAAGAAATCTCGAATTACATGAAGTTTGCCAATGACAAACTTGCCAGAAATCGGCTATCGCCGATTTCTTTTAGCTTTTATTCCACTCAAAATGCTGGTAATCCTTTAAATAAACCCAGTCCCCGCCCCACGAGAAGCCATATTTTTTAAAAATTTTAACAATTGAATCATTCTTCTTAATCATCCATTTGGCATACTTACCCTTACAAGTCTTACGATTCCGATTTGCATACACTTTTCCGTTTACCGGAAGAACCTTTCCCGAACGAACCCATGGATTAATTCTTGGGTTAATATCAATGGCAAGCCCATATGCATGCTTTGACAATTTCCCGGAACCGGCTACCGTACGATAATTAAAAGCACATGTATTATTTGCTGCCATTGACTTACTGTCGTCCGCAACATATTCATCAATAAGCCCAATTTTTTCAATGGGATATTTCATCTGATATAATTCATAGAAAATCCGCACTGTCTTTTTTGCTATTTTCTTGTTAACAATCAACTCACCCCTTCGTTCATTACCATTGAAATCAATATAACGAACGATTACATACCGCAAATCTGAATACTTAACATTGGGATTTTTATGATAAGAAACACCATTAATCCGCTTTTTTATATTTCCGGACAACTTATTATAAGAAAAATCGGGGCGATAAACAATACTTTTTGCCTTGCATCGAAACGGCCAAATCAGCGGGCAAATAGAGCAAATGAGTAAAATACTTAACGTAAACGTCCCTCGAACTGCCTTTTTTCTTCTCTTTCTAATACTTTTTCGGTCCATTTTTTCGGTTTCCTCGTTCCTATATATTTTACAATTTGAAACATTTGATATAAATAAAATACAGTAGCGATAATCAACGCAATTTTATACATGTTAGCAATTTTAATATGTCCTACAAAAGTCAGAAAAGCAATAAAAATGCGGCAAAAAATAGTAATCCACCAACCAAACTGTAATCTTTTATTGGTTGCCTGGTTTGCGGTATCATCCGAAATTGCAACTGTCGTATATATAACAATATATTCCATATATAACTCAAAGATAACCAATAAAAAGAACAGAATCAATTCTGTTATTGTCAGCATCCTACCATTTACGAGGAAAGGCAGAATCGGTATAACAACAGAAACAATACCAGCAACAACAGCAAGAATCAAAACTTTCATATACTTCTGAGAATATTTAAGCAAAATCATGACACCTGTAAAAACCAGAATATAACCAACTACATCCGGGAAAACATCAATTTTAAGATGATCGCTCAAAACGTAATTCGAAATATACTGCTGAATCTTCTCACCAATACTATTTACATACTCATATCCAGGATACATCATACCTGCCACATAAACATCAATACCTATAAAAAACAATCCGATTGAAATTAAAATTATTGCTGTCATCTTACACCTTTTCTAATATATATTTTTTATTGATTTGTTATGATAAAGAGTATGGTTACCATACATTCTTTTCTTTCTAATTCTTATACTCGTCATCTTTCTCATTAACTATGAAATGATTCATTCCTTTCTGACAAATCATGTACAACGCGAATCACTTGATCTAATTCGCTTATCAATTCATTAGAAAGTGCAGATGCATCATGAACTCTGCCTTGAATCAAACTTTCATCCGAATTTTTGATTGCCTTGATAACATCATCCCCAATACCGTGAAACAATTGATGTTTCTCATTAATTTCATTCCAAACCTGACGCAATTGTGGATGTTCTACACGTAAAGCATGACAGAAATGCCCAAATGCACATTTCTCTGCATTGGTCTGAATGGGAACAATCTGACCACCTTCTGCCATCTGTTTCAAACGTAGCAGCCAGTCCATATGTGCTTTCTTTGCTTTTTCAATAATTTCAATAAATTCATCATTCGATAGCGCATTCTCTCCTGTTTCTAAACCTTCAAACATCTCTCTCGCAAGATTTGAAAACTTACTATCCATATCTGAAACCTGAGAAGCAAATTCTGCCGTATTTTTTGAACTGTCTTCTACTGATTTTGTCATTTCTAACAGTACATCTGCACTTTCACTGGACACCTCCATAACACGATTGATTTCTGTAGAAGCCAGATGGATATTTTTCATATCCTTATTTACACTTTCAACTTCTTCTACTACACCATGTAAAAGTATAATGTTCTCACCAACCGTCTTAGAAACAGCATCAATCTTACCACTCATTTGATTGGTTGACTCAATGGCACGATCCATACTCTCTTTTCCTTCATTTGCTGCATGATAAATATTGTCTACAAACTCTTTCATTCCTTCCAAGTTTATCTTCGTATTATCCGCCAGAACACGAACCTGTTCTGCAACAACCGAAAAGCCCTTACCCTGTTCGCCGGCACGAGCTGCTTCAATTGCCGCATTTAAAGCAAGGAGATTCGTTTGATTCGCAATCGCCTGCACACTTCCTACAATTTTATCAATTTCTGTTGTCAATTCCACAAGCTGATCAATTTTCTCACTCATCGTACTTGTATCATTTAATACATTTTCTTTTAAAAAGGCAGCCTCCTCTAACATTTTTTTACTTTCCTGGTTTTTTTCCGCAAGAATTTCTGAATTTTTTGACAAACCATCAATAGTACCTGCCGTATGATCAATTGTCTCTGTCACCTGTTCAATTGTTGCTGTAGTCTCTTGAATAATAGCGGAATTGGATTCGCTCAAATTAGCAAGTTCGCTTGCATATTGCAACATTGTAGAACTCATGTGAGTCATTCCATTATCAAAATTACTCATCATGCTTGCAATATCTAAAATTTCTTTTGCTGTTACTGCCATCTTTTTCTCATTTTTCTGTAGACGTTCTAATGTTTCTTTTGAGCAGTTCACCATATCCGTCTTAGATGCTTTTACTTTAGCCTTATTTTTTACTTGTTTCTCTTCTGTTCCCTGTACTTTCTTTTTCATAAGTTCCTCCATCTCTACAAATCCATACTACACTTTGTCAACACGTAAATTATTATTTATATTATACATGATTTTCTTCAAATAATCTACCATCTGATACAATTTGCCGAAAAACTTCTTCTGCAAGCAACAGTCCTGCTACAGCAGGTGCAAAAGCTGTACTTCCCGGTGTATCACCCTTATATTTTGGTTCCTCTGTTGAATAAACCACAGGAAGAGACTTGATTCCACGCTTTCTACATTCTCTTCGCATAACTTTTGCAAGAGGGCATACTGTTGTATCATATAAGTCAGCAACCTGAAACCTTGTCGAATTCAGCTTATTTCCTGCTCCCATGCAACTAATAATCGGCGTCCCCACTTTCTGAGAACGCTCAATTAATTCCAATTTTGCTGTTACTGTATCAACAGCATCAATGACAAAATCATACTGAGAAAAGTCAAATTGATCCGCCGTTTCCGGAAGAAAAAAGCAATTAAATATATTTACTTTCACATCTGGATTCAAGTCCTCGCACCGCTCTTTCATCACTTCTACCTTAAAACGGCCAATTGTCTTATGACTTGCAACTACCTGTCTGTTTATATTACTTAATGATACAATATCTTTATCAATCAAATCAATTTTGCCAACACCACTCCTAACGAGAGATTCCGTAACGTAACCCCCCACACCCCCAATACCGAATACAGCAATATGAGCCTGACTTAATTTTTTAATCCCTTCTCTGCCAACAAGCAATTCTGTGCGTTCTAATGGATGCTCCATTTACTTCTCCTTTCTAGTGAAACAGGGCACAACCCCAAAATTACATGATATATGCATAAATACTCCTATATGCAAAAGAGGAACCGGCTATTACCGATTCCTCACAGGAATACTTCCATATGTTGTAAAGCCCGCATTTTTCTTTTTACTTAATAATTCTCTGGACGTAACATAAAGTATGCCTTTGGGTGTTCGCATACCGGACATTTTTCCGGAGCCTGTTTACCAATCACAATATGACCGCAGTTTGAGCATTCCCATACCGCCTCTCCATCTTTACTAAATACAAGACCACCCTCGATATTTGCAAGAAGTTTTCGATACCGCTCTTCATGTGCCTTTTCTATTTTTCCCACTTCCTCAAATAAAAATGCAATCTCATCAAAACCCTCTTCTTTTGCCTCTTTTGCAAACTGTGCATACATATCTGTCCATTCATACCTTTCCCCTTCCGCTGCATCAAGAAGACTAGCGGCTGTATTCGGCATTCCGTCATGAAGCAGCTTAAACCAAATTTTTGCATGCTCCTTTTCGTTATTTGCTGTTTCCTCAAATAACTTTCCAATTTGGACATATCCTTCTTTTTTTGCTTTTGAGGCATAGTATGTATATTTATTACGTGCCTGTGATTCCCCTGCAAAAGCTGTTTTTAAATTTTCCTCCGTTCTTGTTCCTTTCAATTCCGCCATAATACTCCACCTTTCCTTTGTATTTGATTCATCCTCTGCTTATGATTCATTATACCTTAGCCTGATAAAAAGTCAATCGAAACCACCATATGCATCTCGCAATTTTTTTAAAGCCTTCTTCTCGATTCTTGAAACATAACTTCTGGAAATATTCAGTTTTTCTGCAATTTCTCGTTGTGTTACCTCTCTTCCATTAAGTCCGTAACGCAAACGTATAATCTCCCGCTCCCGACCACTTAATTTCGTTTCTACAAAATCATATAGCTTTCCTATATTCTCTTCTAACTCCAGCCGTTCTGTAACATCCTCATCTACTGTTTCTAAAATATCGAGCAAACTGACGTGATTTCCTTCTCCGTCATCCATACCAATCGGTTCATACAAATATATCTCTTTCGATTGCTTCTTATCGCTTCGGAGCTTCATCAGAAGTTCATTATCGATGCATCTTGCCGCATATGTAGCAAGACGGACACCCTTATCTTTACGATAGGTATCAACTGCCTTAATCAACCCTATCGTACCAATTGAAATCAGATCATCCACATTCTGCTCATCGGTATGGTATTTTTTTACCAGATAAGCAACCAGTCTCAGATTACATTCAATCAAGCGGTTTCTAGCTTCCCGGTCCCCCTGTGCACACCGTTTCAAGCATTCATTTTCCTCTTTCGGACTCAAGGGCTTGGGAAAAGACTGCAATCCGCTTTCCACCTACCTTAATAAGACTTTCTATCAATCTATGAGAAAATCTCCGATTTCGTGCCTGACCGCCTTATCCTACTTTTCAACTTTACGTAAAGTAATCTCTCCGGTGCAAAGCGTACGCCTTTCACCGGCCTGATTTTCTACAATTAAACCTCCATTATCATCAATATCAACAGCCTTGGCATAATACCACGTTCCCTTTTCTAAATATTTCACCTGCTCACCAAGGACATTTGAAAATTTCCGATAATCCTTCATATATTCTCTTTCTTCAATATTATGATAAATATACATAAATTCGTTTGTAACTGCTGCAACTAATACATTTCTGGAAATAATGGAATCCACATTAAGCGAACCTGCCACGTCCTGCACTTCTTTTGGGAACTGTTCTCTTTTTGTTTTAACATTAATTCCAATACCAAGGACAACGCTTTCCACCAGACCGGTCTCAAAGTCAGATACCGCCTCTGTCAAAATACCACATATTTTCCTTTCGCCCAGAAAAATATCGTTCACCCACTTAATCCACGGACTCATACCTGTTATTTTTTGTATTGCACGGCAAACTGCAACTGCTGCTGCTGTTGTAATAAGGACAGCATCCTTCATCTCCAGACTTGGTTTTAAAATGAGACTCATATAAATTCCTGTCTGTGAGGGAGAAGCAAAACCTCTTCCCAATCTGCCTCTACCCTGACTCTGCTCTTCTGCCAGAATTAGAGTCCCCTCTTCAGCACCTTCCAAAGCCTTTCTTTTCGCCTCCAAATTAGTTGAATCAATGCTCTTATATACAAATATAGGGAAATTCTGACAAGCATATATAAGCTTAGGTCGAATTCCTTCCTCTGACAAAATATCGCTCTCCTCCTTTAAGCAATACCCCTTATTTGTTACTGCTTCAATTTTATAACCATCTTCTTGAAGACTTCGAATTGCTTTCCATACTGCCGTACGCGAAACAGACAAGCATTCCGCCAACTGCTGCCCAGATATGCTTGTCCCTTTGTTTTTCTCCAATATCTCAATCAAATCTTTCTTCACTGACATTCTCACTTCACCCCTGTCCACCAAACTCCTTATCTTCTCTACATCTTAAAATATCATAAACCTGCAATGGTATATTGGTTTTTAAGTAAATTTTTTGCTTCGGATGTGGGCAGCTCTCCACTGAATTTCCATCTAGATCTGTCATTCCCAGAACTTTCACAGAAAAATCTTCACCGGACGATCTCATAATTTCAATCTCATCACCTACAGAAAACTTATTACGTTGTTCAAACAACGCACCATTTTCATCTTGCTTCTCAACTTGGCCCAAATACACATAACCACGTATATACGTATTACTGTCATAAATCTGTGTTTCATGAGTTGGCTTGTGAAAGAAAAATCCCGTTGTAAATTGCCGATACGTGCATTTTGCAATTTCATCACGATAATACGGCAGATTTTTCCGATATACTTCAGGATTTTCCAAATAATCATCTACTGCCTTCCGGTAAGTACGGGCAACTACTGCAACATACAATGCCGTCTTCATTCTGCCCTCTATTTTAAAGCTGTCAATTCCAGCCCTTATCAATTCAGGAATATGCTCAATCATGCAAAGGTCTTTTGAATTAACAATAT
>CATZVV010000040.1 GCA_958425285.1 uncultured Lachnoclostridium sp.
ACTCACCTTTCCATCTCCATACAAAAAAGCAGTTGATAAGTATTCTGCACGCTTTTCCTGCTCCTTTAATTCCTCTAATAGGGTTCCATCAATATTAAATTTTCGGAATTTTTGTAGATTTTCTGAAAACTCTGGTGTATGCTTCACAACATTTTCCACTAGTATATACTTTGTCATCAAAACAACAAGAAAAATTACTGCAATAAAATATATTTTCCGAAAACGTATTTTCAAAAAAACACCTCCCCACATAAATATATGTAGAGAGGTATTTACTCATTAATAACTTTCAATATCGATTACTGTTGTTTTTTTAACATGGCACGGAAGAACATTATCCGCAAAAGAAATAAACTTCTCAACCCCATCACTGACACAATAGTCATATGTGGCTTTTCCGTTTCCATCATTCAAGATTCCACAATCATCTAATAATCTCTTTAAACTTTTCGCAGTCTCATACGCAGGATTCACCAATTTAACCTCTTCTCCCATTTCTCTCCCAATCATCCGGCGAAGCAATGGATAATGCGTACATCCCAATATGAGCGAATCAATATCATATTCCTTGATCTCATGCAGATACCTCGAAGCAATGTCCTCCGTCACACGATCATCCCAAAGTCCTTCCTCTACAAGCGGAACAAATAAAGGACAGGCTTTACTTACAACTGTAATCTCCGGATTAATCTTTCGAAGGCACTCATTATAAATCCCACTTTTTATTGTACTTTCTGTTCCAATAATCCCAATATTATTTGTTTCTGTCATTTTTGCTGCCATTACAGCTCCAGGCTCAACGACTCCAATAATCGGTATTTCAATTTCTGTTCTGATTTCGTCCAACGCAAGAGCACTCGCTGTATTACATGCCACAACAATCGCCTTAACTTCTTTTGTCATAAGAAAACGAACAATCTGTCTGCTATATTTGAGTACCGTACTTTTAGATTTACTTCCATAAGGTACTCGTGCGGTATCCCCAAAATAAATAATACTTTCATTCGGCAACTGGCGCATAATTTCTTTCATAACCGTAAGACCGCCAATACCGGAATCAAATACTCCGATTGGTGCATTCATATCTTCAACTCCGTTCCGGTTTTTAAACCTCTATTTCATGCATATCCTTTTTACGATTCAGCAAGGAATAAATACATGGTACCACAAATAGAGTCAATAGTGTACCATAAATTAATCCCCCGATGGTAACAATTGCCATCGGCTGGACCATCTCTCCCCCCATACCGAGTCCCATTGCCATTGTTGAGAGCCCTAAAATGGTTGTCAGTGCTGTCATCAGAATTGGACGTAATCTCGTCTGTCCCGCCAGAACAATTGCTTCATGCTTTTCCATACCTGTTATTCTAAGCTGGTTTGTATAATCCACAAGTACGATACCGTTATTGACAATAATACCAGATAACATAACAAATCCAACTGCTGCAATTACACTAATTTCACTTCCGGTAATAAGAAGACCAAGAAGTCCTCCGGTAAAAGCAAGTGGAATGGTAAACATAATAATGAATGGAGAGAGCAGCGACTGAAATTGTGCTACCATAATCAAGTACATGAAGATTACAGCAAGTAAAAACATCAATGCCAGTTGTCCCATAGACTCATTAATTGTTTCATCCTCACCTTTCATTTCATAGGTATAACCCTCTGGAATCTCATAGTCTTTCAAAGCTGCCTTCACATCTGAACTTACAAGACCAATATTATAATCATCCTCCAATTCAGCAGAAACGGTCATTTTTCGTATCTGATTTTCACGAACAATTGTATTTGGTGAAAGCGCATTTTCAAACGTAGCAATCTTAGAAAGTTTTACCTTCTTCGTTTTACCTTCCTTCGTCGTATACTCAATTTTCATCTGTTTTATATCATCTTTATTAAATTCCTCATTCTTCTCATCTTTTACATAGACCTCATAATCCTTTGTATCTGTAGAAACTGTTGTTGCGCTCTTCGCTTCAGCAATTTTGGCATTAATCTGCTGGAATACCTGTGCTACCGTAAGAGTATACTCCATTGCCTTTGCCTTATCTACATTGACACGAAATTCTTCTGTCCCTTCTTCCAGACCATTTGTTACATTTTTCAGTCCTTCCACACCTTCTATTTTTTTCATAATATCTTCTGAGATACTCTGCAATTTATCTAAATCCTTACCTTGAATAGCAATTGAAATTCCACTTTCACCCAAGGCACTCATATCCATAGAAGATGTCTGAATATCCAGCTCACAAGGAATTTCTTTTGTCTTTGTCTCAATCTGCTCCGTCAGTTCTGTATTTGAAAGTATACGTTCTTCGTTTAATATAATATACATTTGCACAGAGTTATCCGATGAACCTCCGCTCATAGAAGCCATCATACCGCCTCCGCCACTCATTGCACCAATCGTCTGAATATCCGGAATATCCTGTATTGCCTCAATAACCTGATCGGAATATTGCACTGTTTGCTCAAAGGTAGCATCGTTGCCGGCATCCAGTGTCATCGTAATCTGTGTACTTTCCATCTCAGGCATAAAGGAAGTACCATTTTTTACAGCGAACACTGCAACAATAACCAGTAATACAAATGACACCACTACAACCAAAATGCGGAAATGTAAAATCTTATCCAGCAAAAATGCATAAATATTTTGTACCTTATTCAGAAATTTGCTTTCTGTATCTCTTGTTTTCCGTAACATTTTAGAAGACAGTGCCGGTACAAGGGTCAACGCTACAATTAAACTTGCCAGCAATGAATATGCTAGTGTCAGACCTAAATCTACAAACAATTGTCTCGTAATACCTTCAGTAAATACAATAGGAAGGAATACACAAACCGTTGTAAGTGTAGAAGCAAAAATTGCACCTGCCACCTCTTTCGCACCTTCTACTGCTGCTTTGGCTGCAGAATAACCTTCTTTCCTCAAACGATATATATTTTCAATAACAACGACCGAATTATCCACAAGCATTCCTACCCCTAATGCCAGACCGGAAAGAGAGATAATATTTAATGTGACTCCACTAAAGTACATTAATACGATTGCTGTCATCAGACTCAATGGAATAGAGCATGCAACAATAAACGTAGGTCGAAAATCCCAAAGGAATAAAAGCAGGATAATGATTGCAAGCACTGCACCCATTAACAGGTTATCCTTTACCGAATTGACAACAAGGTCAATATAAACCCCCTGATTCATTAAAGTGGTAATATGAAGCCCTTCTGTGCTTTTCTCTAACTCGATAAATTTTTCCAATACCCTGTCTGTAACATCACCCGTTGAATAACCGGTTTGTTTTTCCATGGTAACAGCTACAGCAGGATTTCCATTCAGTTTTGTATAAATCTCACTTGAGTTATCTGTCACAACAACATCTGCCACATCAGCAAGAGTGATTGGTTCTAACCCATCTAATCCATAATCAGCAATCACCAACTCTGACAAAGCATCTGTATCATCCAATTCATTTCCTACACGTACAAGGTAATCCACATCATCTTCGGTAATGTATCCGGCAGGCATTTCAAAATTTTCAGCACTCAATACATTTTTTACCATCTCTGCCGTTATTACCTTATTTAAATCCGAACTACTCTTGGTCGTCTTTTTCGTTTCCTTCAATTGTGACTTCGCATCTGAAAGCCTGGTTTCTCCGTTTTCCAGTTTAACCTGCGCCACACTGAGCTGAATAGACGCCAAAACTTTTTGCTTGCTCAACTCCTGAGCTGCTTCTGCTGTAGAAAGTTCGCCATTCTCAAGCTTTTTCTTTGCTGCCTGTAACTTTTTCAAACCAGAATTAATTTGCTTCTTGGCTTTATCAATTTTAGTTTTTGTTCCCTCAAGGGTTGTTTGCTGAGTAGTGATTTGCTCCAATCCTTCGCTGGCAGAAGACAATCCGGACGTTATCTCCTGTAATTTTTCAGAAAGACTGTCTCTTGCCATACCTTGTGCTTTCAACCCGGCTTCCAATGCTGACAATTTAGAATTGACTTCCGCCAATTTTTCTGTCAGAGTCGCTTTCATAGAAGCATCTGTTGCAGCTTCAATTTGTGCTTCCAGTGCTTCCTTCGTTGATAACAGAGTATCCAAATTTTTTTTCAACGATTCCAGGCTTTCCTTAGTCTTAGTCAGAGTTTGAACACTGCTCTCCACCCCAGCCTTTTTCTCTTTTATCGTTGCCAAACCTGAAATTACCTTTTTTTCCTGCTTCAGAAGCTCTTTTTTCTGTTTTTCTACTTCTGTAATCTGACTATTTACTTCTTTTAATCCATCTGAGATTTTTGTAGCAGCTTTACCTAATTCAGACTCACCCTCTGCCATCTTTTCTGCTGCCTCTGTCTGTTTCTTATCCAGAGTTTCTTTCCCATCCTGAATCTTATTCTGGCCTTTTTCTATCTTATTTTGAGCCTTCTTTAACTTCCCGTCAATGGCATCCTGTACCAGTTTATTCATCTCATCAATTTTTTCCTGACGGATAATCACTTCGACTTTTTCTTCTACCTCACCTGCCGCTGTTACCGATGCTACACCTTCCACACTTTCCAACTCGGGTATTACATCCGTATTCGCCGCATTTGCAACCTCAACACTGTTCTTATCATCATAATCAATTCCGGCAACCATAATTGGCATCATATCCGGATTAATTTTCATAATAATTGGGCTGCTAATGGAATCATCCCAATTGGATGTCAGCGTATCCAAACTTTCTCGCATTTCTATTGTAACAGAATCCATATTAGCTGACTGATCAAATTCCAGCATGACAATAGATGCATTGTCACGTGAGGATGACGTAATATTTTTAATATTACTGATACTAGCCATACTTTGCTCAATTGGTTTCGTCACCGAAGACTCTACTTCCTCCGGGCTTGCACCTACATATGTAGTCATTACAATCGCATATGGAAATTCCATACTTGGAAGTAAATCTGTATGCATATTCTGAAATGATACCACTCCCAATACAATTACCATTACCACCGCTACTAATACGGTATACGGCTTCTTTACACTAATTTTCGATAACATTCTCAACCTCCTCAATTTCTATTATTGTTTTTCCATTATAGATATGGATTCCTACCCCGTCAAGATGACGGATGTCATATTATTCAAACCCTTTCTTTAACACTCCCAGTTTCCAGTGGTACTGTCTCTTCATCTGCTCAAGATTAATTTCCTGCTATTTTTTCATAAAAGTATCCAGTATAATGCGCCCTGAAATATCTAACAGCATTTCCAGCAAAAGGCAGATCTCCTCCTTTGTTCTTTCCTTCCACCACTTTTCTTTGTAAGGCTCAAGTTCTTTAAATAGTAGATTCAATACCGTTTCCTTCCCCTCTTTGCTGCAAAATCTGTCATTTAAAACATGGTCAGCAAGAATACTCCGGTGAAATGCTCTCAACTTCAAATCTGAATTTACAAATTCCACAATATCCGAAAACATATCTTCAAAACTTTTAAAAATTTCTCCTTTGTTTCTCACAATAGCCTCATGTAAAAATTGCTGCATACTCTTTGTAAGCTCCGATATGCTATACCGTATCATATCGTCTTTATCTGAAAAATACTGATAAAAACTTCCTCTTGAAATACCAGCTTTCTGAATAATTTGATTAATTGATGCATCCGTAAATCCTTTTTCCGTTATCTCACAAACAATTGCCTGACCAATACGTTCTTTCTTCTCCTTTGGTAAATTAAAAAATGTTTCCGTAGGCATCCGTTTCACCTCCATTATGACACCCCGTCACAAGATACTTCACAAGTATATATGACACCCTGTCATATGTCAACCCTTAATTCGATTCTCTTAACAGATTATTAATATAGTAAAATCCAGCCATTCGGAAATCAATCTTCGGATTCCTCATGACTGGATTCTATTTTAATATTTTCCGTACTTGAACTGTTATCAATATATACCTATCCCACTCACTGCTAAAAGAAATACACCTAGAAAAAACAGCCAGCAGAACATATCTGCTAGCTGTTTTTTTTTAATATCTACTTGACGGGTGATGATTCGCAAAATTTACTTCGCATAATCTGTCACTCGAGATTCTCGAATCACGTTTACTTTTATCTGTCCCGGATACTGTAACTCCGCTTCAATCTGTTTGGACAAATCACGTGCCAATAATACCATTTCGTCATCATTGACCTGATCTGGAATAACAAGCACTCGTACTTCTCTACCTGCCTGAATGGCAAAAGATTTATCGACTCCCTTAAAGCCGTTCGAAATATCTTCTAATTGTTTCAGTCTATTCGTGTAAGTCTCCAAAGTCTCTCTTCTGGCACCTGGACGTGCTGCAGAAATTGCATCTGCTGCTTGTACCAGACATGCAATCAGACTTTCTGGCTCTACATCACCATGATGTGCTTCTACTGCATTAATCACAAGGGCAGATTCTTTGTACTTTCTACATAAATCAACTCCTAATTGGATATGAGATCCTTCCATGTCGTGATCCACCGCCTTACCGATGTCATGCAACAAACCAGCACGTTTTGCCATACGCACATCCGTTCCGATTTCTCCTGCTAAAAGTCCGGATAAATGCGCCACTTCTACAGAATGTCTTAGTGCATTCTGACCATAGCTGGTTCTAAATTTCATCTTTCCTAACAAACGTATTAGTTCCGGATGAATTCCATGAACACCAACTTCTAAAGCCGCGGCTTCTCCTTCTTCACGAATCATAACTTCTACTTCTTTTCTTGCTTTTTCAACCATCTCTTCGATTCTAGCCGGATGAATTCGACCATCCACGATTAATTTTTCCAAAGCAATACGAGCTATTTCTCTTCGAATTGGATCAAATCCAGAAAGAATAACTGCTTCCGGTGTATCATCAATAATTAAGTCAACTCCGGTCAAGTTTTCTAAGGCACGGATATTTCTTCCTTCTCTACCTATAATTCTTCCTTTCATCTCATCACTTGGCAACGGAACAACGGAAATTGTAGTTTCTGACACATGGTCAGCCGCGCATTTCTGAATCGCAGTAACTACATACTCTTTGGCCTTCTTGTCAGCCTCATCCTTTGCTTGTCTCTCCAATTCTTTAACTAAAACTGCAGTCTCATGTTTTACATCTTCTTCTACAGTCCTTAAAAGATAATCTTTTGCCTGTTCGGAGGTGAGTCCGGAAATCTTCTCTAACTCTCGCAAATGACTATCACGAAGTTCCTGAACTTTTTCTTTTTCTTTTTCAAATTCAGTTTCCCGTACGGAAAGTTTTGATTCCCTTTTCTCGAGTGCATCCAGTTTTTTGTCCAAAGTTTCTTCTTTACTTAGCACACGTTTCTCATAACGCTGAATTTCCGCTCTTCGTTCTCTGGTCTCTTTCTCCAGATCATTTTTTGCCTTAAGGTTTTCTTCTTTCGCCTCAAGGAGAGCCTCTCTCTTCTTTGTCTCAGCTGTTTTCAATGCTTCATCTATAATCTCTCTTGCTTTTTCTTCTGCACTTCCCACTTTTGCCTCACAGACTTTAATACGGTAAGAAATAGCAGCCTTCCAAGCGATAAAAGCAACGAGAACTAAAAGCACAAGCACAACAACGATGCCAATCACTAAGATTTTTAACTCTGGCACAGGAGCACCTCCTTTATGAAATTATCATTGTACATAAATACAACATATCAATTTTACACTTTATTCATGCTTTTGTCAAGATTACGATTTGGAATCTGCACCTCTCCCTTAAATTACAACCTACCTGCCTGTAATTATAAATTCAGACACAAATGCTATATCCAACGTGTAAAATTCATACTTGCTTTAATATCTCACTCAGAGAAAAACCTTTCCTAGCCAGACTTGCGATTAATTTCTGCTTCTCCTGCAATGTAAGGTCACTTATACTTTTTCCTTTTAGACGCTTTTTCAAAGCCCGTTGAAGTGCCTCTGTCTCGCCATCATACTCTTCTTCCATCGCTACTGCAATTAATTCCAAGCAAACCCCCTTCTGAAGAAGCTTAAACTGAATTTCTTTTTTACTTTTTTCATTCTTGCGAAAATCAATAAAATTTTTAGCATAACGGAAATCATCAATGTAGCCAAAACTTTTCACATATTCCATTGCTTCTTCACAGGCAACTTCTGAAAAGCCAGAGTGATACAACCGCTCTGACAATTCCTTCTCGGTTCTATCCTTTATCAAAAGTAACGACATCGCCTTTTCTTTTGCTTTTTTTATCTCTTCTTCCATACGCTACTCTGATTTTTTTGCAGGCTTCTTTTCTTCTTTTTCTGAGGATTTTGCATCTTTCTCATCTGCCTGGTCTTCATTTAAATAATAAGCACGGACAGCCTGTTCCACTTCATCAAATACTGCCGAATTTTCCATTAGGTAATTCTTCGCATTCTCACGCCCTTGCCCTATTTTATTTCCTTTATAAGCATACCATGCACCACTCTTAACAATGACATCACATTTTGCTGCCAAATCAAGTACATCACCTTCTCTGGAAATTCCTTTCCCAAACATAATGTCAAATTCTGCCTCCTGAAACGGAGGTGCAACCTTATTTTTTACTACTTTGACACGTACCCGGTTTCCAATCATTTCACCACTCTGCTTTAATGTTTCAATCCGGCGTACATCCAGTCGTACAGAAGAATAAAACTTTAAGGCGCGCCCACCGGTTGTTGTCTCAGGACTTCCAAACATAACCCCCACTTTTTCACGCAACTGATTTATAAAAATTACAATACAGTTGGATTTATTAATAACACCAGTTAGTTTACGCAGTGCCTGGGACATCAGCCTTGCCTGCAATCCTACATGACTGTCTCCCATATCTCCCTCAATCTCGGCTTTTGGGACAAGTGCTGCCACAGAATCCACGATGACAATATCAACTGCACCGGAGCGTACCATTGTCTCTGTAATCTCCAATGCCTGCTCCCCGCAATCGGGTTGGGATATGTATAATTCATCAATATTAACACCAATATTTTTTGCATATGCAGGATCCAAGGCATGTTCTGCATCTATAAATCCGGCAATGCCCCCACGACGCTGTACCTCTGCAACCATATGGAGTGCAACCGTTGTCTTTCCGCTTGATTCCGGACCATAAATCTCTATAATTCTGCCCTTCGGAACTCCACCGACACCAAGTGCAAGATCCAAACTAAGTGCACCGGTTGGTACCGTTTCAATCTCCATCTGCGCCTTTTTGTCCCCCAGTTTCATAATGGAACCCTGGCCATAATTTTTCTCTATTTGTGCTATTGCTGACTCCAATGCTTTTAATTTGTTTTGATCTTTATCCATCTTTCCCTCCATTTAAACGAACTAATGTTCTTATTTATTTATCATATCCTATTTTATAAAAACTGTCAATATGTTTTGGGATTTTTTCGAAAATATGTTCTGTTGAAAAATTGTTAGGACCTGTTTTTTTCTCTCCGTACATGGCGACTCAGTATCAGTCACTTAAAATTAGAAAAATAGAATATTCTTGCAGATAAGAATATTCTATCATAAATACAGTTACTCGTCAAACTCCACAATAACATAAAACCCCTTTGGAGATTGCTTAATTGTTTTAACAATACCCTCTCTCGAAACCAATCGTTCCCGAAACGGAATATTACCAGACATGGCAACAGCAGGAACAATTGTATAATAATATGCACGAGGGAGTTTACCCTCTGTTACTTTTACTCTGTCCCCCTCCCTTACAAGACCTTCCCGCTCCATCTTAAATTCCATTTGCCTCAATCGTACTCAACCTCCCATAGCATAAGTCCATGTGCAGGTGCCGTTTCGCCAGCCAGCCTCCGCTCACCAGATTCCAGAGCCTGAATAACTTGTTCCGGTTTACACTTTCCCATGCCTGCTTCCACAAGCGTTCCAGTCAAAATTCGTACCATATTATATAAAAACCCATTTCCATGGTATTTCATTCGAATATGCACTTCATCCTCTTCTATATCAATTCTGTCAAGCGTTCGTATAGTACTTTTTTTCTTCCCCGCTTTTGTACAAAAAGCAGAAAAATCATGTGTTCCAATCAGCAAAAGCGCAGCCTGTCTCATCTGGTTCACAGAAATCCCTCTTTCTAACTGCCATGAATATTCTCTTGAAAAAACATCCACACAACCTGCCTTCGTTAATGTATATACATAGGTTTTGGCTCTGGCATTCAGCCTGCTGTGAAAACGTTTTCCTGCTTCACAAGCCTTCGTAATACGTATATCCTGTGGCAGATATTGATTTAAATACATCCTTATCGCTTCTGTATCCATATTTGTGGTCAAATGAAAGTTTGCTACCTGCGCTCTTGCATGAACCCCGGCATCTGTTCTTCCCGCCCCGTTAACTTCTATAGGGCTACCGTTCATTTTCATTAAAACCTGTTCAATTTTACTCTGAATTGTCGATTCAGTAGAAGCCTGGCGCTGCCATCCACGGTACCGTCTTCCGTCGTATTGGACTTCAATTCTTATATTTTTTATTTCCTTTTTCATTTCTTCCTCTCATGCACATGTGCATTCCTAAAATATAACAGGCTGAATGCTGTTATATTTATCCATTTACCTCAGACGATTGTTTTCATACTTTTGCTGTAATTCCAGATGTTGAACAATAAACTCAAATTTATCGACTCCTTCTTCTAAGGTCAAATCCAGACAAACTGCAATCGTTTCCAATAATGTATCGTTGAATAACTCACGATTTTGGAACAGCACTTTAATTTTTTCCCGATATGTTTCTGCATCCAAAAATTTCAAAAGTAATGGATTT
>CATZVV010000041.1 GCA_958425285.1 uncultured Lachnoclostridium sp.
AATGGAGCCATTGCTCCATAGTTGATTACTCAACTATTTTGCAACAGCCCCTTTTCATAAAATCAAAATATCCCTTTTATAACTCTTCTCGAATCGTCTCTGCAGCTATAACAAGATTTTTCAGACTCTGAACCGCCTCTGTCTCCGACCTTGTTTTTAATCCGCAATCTGGATTTATCCATAACTTTTCACAATCTATTTCCTGTAGTAACTTTTGAATAACATCCCTAATCTCATCTGCATCAGGAATCCGCGGAGAATGAATATCGTAAACACCAGGTCCAACCTGAGTATCAAAATTATTTTCTTTCAATGCATGAATAACTGTTAAGTCTGATCTGGATGCCTCAAATGAAATAACATCTGCATCCATATGATCAATATCCTTTATAATATCTTCAAATTCACTGTAGCACATATGGGTATGAATCTGTGTCTCTGGTTTTACCTTACTCTGGCAAAGCCGAAATGCCGGAATTGCCCAGTCCAGATATTCACTATACCATTCTTCCTTTCGCAGTGGCAGCTTTTCCTTTAATGCAGCCTCATCAATTTGAATAATCGGGATTCCTTCCCTCTCCAGGTCCATTACCTCTTCCCGAATCGCAATACCTATTTGGAATGCCATCTCTTTTAAACTAATGTCCTCTCTTGGAAAAGACCAATTTAAAATGGTTACCGGACCAGTAAGCATCCCCTTAACAGGCTTTTCTGACAATCTCTGTGCAAATACAGAGTATTCTTTCGTAATCGACTTAGTTCTCTTAATATCACCAAAGATAATCGGTGGCTTTACACAACGTGTTCCGTAAGATTGTACCCATGCTTTCTCTGTAAAAACATAACCACTCAGGTTCTCACCAAAAAATTCTACCATATCATTTCTCTCATACTCTCCATGTACAAGAACATCCAATCCAATGTCTTCCTGAAAACGAATGCACCTCTCGATAAATATTTTCACCTGCTCATCATATTCTGATTTTGAAATTTCACCATTTCGATACCTTGTCCGATTTTTCTTTACTTCCGGTGTCTGTGGAAAGGAACCGATTGTTGTGGTCGGCAACAACGGTAATGCCAGCTTTTCTGCCTGAATTTTACGACGCTCTTTACGTGACTTCTCACGGCAAAAGTCATCCTCATCCAACGCAGCCACCTGTTCTCTTACCTCGCTATCCTGATAGAGTCTCTCTTTCTTAAATAACTGTTTATTCTGAAGTAAAACCGAATCATTCTCTTGATTTTCCTCTTGTAGAATACATAATTCCCTCAGCTCATCCAATTTTTCATAGGCAAAAGAGAAATAAGCTTTTACTTGATTGGAAAGCTTGTTTTCATATTCCAGTGAGTAAGGTACATGTAGAAGCGAGCAGGACGGTTGAATCACTACCTCACTTACCTCCTGCTTTAATTCTGAAATAAGCGTTAAAGTATTTTCATAATTGCATTTCCAGATATTTTTACCATTGATAAGTCCGGCAAATAAAATCTTTTCTTCCGGCAAGCCATATTTTTTTACCAGTTCACGGGATTTTTTCCCCTCGATAAAGTCGATTCCTATGCCATCAAAGTCAAGCGAAATAACATCCTTATAACAATCTCTGATATCACCAAAATAAGTCTCTAATATTACTTTAACCGAATTTTTCGCAGAAAGAATTCCCTGATATAACTCTGTAAACATCTTCATATCTTCTTTTGACAAATCCATTACCAGTGCCGGCTCATCAAATTGTACCCATTGTACACCAAGCCCATTACACCTCTCCAGTATGCTCTGATAAGCTTCTATCATTTCAGCTATAAAATCTTTTGCACATTTTTTACCTTTATAACGCGCCAATTTTAAATAGGTAAAACAACCAATTATAACAGGTTTTGTTTCAATTCCCAGCTTTTTAGCTTCACAATACTCAAGAAACGGCTTTTCTCCTGTCAGCCGTAATTTTGTATAATCCTCAATTTCAGGCACCATTTTTCATAGCAAGCGCCTTGACATCTCCGGCTTCTCCCTGATACCCTCTGCTCATGGCAAAATAGGTATCCCATTCTCCCAACTTCAGCTTTCGGTACCTTTCTGGTATGACATTTAATAAAACAGCCAAATCCAACATTCCATCATAAAAGGAGAAGTCATTGGATGGAATAAAATCAATTCCTGCCTCTTTTTGCTTTTTCCAATGCTCATTTCTTAATTTTTCTGCAATCCTTTCTAATTCTGATTCCTTCAATTCACCACGAAAATATTTTTCCGATGCAAATTTCAGTTCCCTCCCCTTTCCTATCCTAGGAAAGCCTACAACTGCATTTCTCATAAATTACCTCCGATTTCTTAACATAAAGTGTCCCTTAATTTTCTACTAAATTTATTATAATAGAGATTTTTATCATAGTAAATTACAAATAAAATATGGCTTGGTATACCAATTTCCTATACCAAGCCTTCTTTAACATATGCAAATATTTTCTCAGACCATTTCTTTATGCAGCTAAATAGTGATATTGCTTTCGGTACACATATATATACACAACAGACAAAAGCAAGGCAGCAAATTCAGCAATTGGAACAGCATACCAAACCCCACTAACTCCAAAGAGAATCGTCAAGCCAATCACACTTACGATAAGAAACAACAATGTCCTTGCAAACGACAATATTGCAGATACAATACCATTTGAAAGCGCAGTAAAAAGTGCAGAAGAGAAAACATTATACCCCTTAAACAGGTAGCTGAATGCATAAATTCTCATTCCTGCCTTCGCAATTTTATAAACCTCACTTCCCCGTTCCGCAAATACTCCTACAAGCAATCCCGCAAAAGCAAAAGTTCCCAGAGCAATTGCTATTGAAAGTACAATGGTAAATACAGAACTGATACGAAAGATTTTTTTCATATTTTCATGATTCTCGCTCCCATAATTATAGCTTATGATTGGAGAAATTCCCATTGCATAACCAAAATTTATCGCTAAAAGCAGAAAGTCCATATAGAGTACAATCGTAATTGCCGCTACTCCATCCTGCCCCAAATACTCCATCATGATTATATTAAACAAATATGTGGTAATCCCAACTGCCAGATTCCCTACCATCTCAGACATACCATTAACCGAACTTCTCAAAAGAATTCTAAAACGAAATTTGGGTTTTACAAAATAAAGCGCCTCCTTCCTTTGAATCGTAAAATAAAAAAGTCCGAAAACTGCCGGGATACAATAGCCAATTCCTGTCGCAATTGCAGCACCTTCAACTCCCATCTGAAGCAGTCCAATAAAAACATAATCCAATACAATGTTTGCCATTCCTCCCCCTACTGTTGTTAATAAGCCAAGCCGTGGTTTTCCGGCAGTAACAAACAGATACTGAAAAAGCATTTGCAAAACTGCTGCAGGTGTAAAAAACAACAACATCCATGCATATTGATGACAATACTCGTAAATAATGCTATTGGCTCCCAAAAAGTAAATAACTGGCTTTAAAAACACAAAACCGGCAGCCAGCATAATCATTGAAATAAATATTCCGGCTATGATAATAAACGTAAAATCTTCTTTCGCCTCCCGATTTTTCTGCTCTCCCATCCGCTTTGCAATTATGGCACTTCCACCTGTACCAAACATAATGCCAATCGCTGCAATCAGACTAAACAATGGATAAACAACGTTAATTGCTGACAACGCATCCGTATTGACAAAACGAGCTACAAAGATACCATCCACGATTGTATAAAGTGACATAAAAACCATCATTACAACAGATGGCAGGGTGAATTTCATCACAGAGCGAAAAGTAATTTTCTGTGATAATAATTGACTCATGGCAACCTCCGTTCCAAAGTGTAATAAATTCTATAAATTCTCCTCATAAATACCAGATACCAGATTCAGCATTTCACTAAACTTCCTAATATCTTCCTCTGAATAGTTCTGTCTTACTAACCTGTAAGCCTTATCAAGCATATAATCATAATGCTCATAGACCTCCTTGGCCTCTTTGCTAAGGCTCAGATAATAAACGCGCTTATCACTCTGACTCTGCGATTTAGTCAAAAACCCCTGTTTCACTAACTCATTCACCTTTAAAGTAATGGCAGACTTTGTCAAACCTAACAAATCAGCAAGTGTACTAATTGTACAATTTGGTTTATAAGATATAACATCAAGATATAGCAAATTGTTATATGAAATTCCCGGCAAAATTCTTTCCTGGTGCATTAATCGGAGTTCCTGTATCGATGTTTCAAAATAAAAATGATTAATTGCTTTAATAAAATCCATAACTCATCCTCTTTTATTAAGTATATTTAATTAAATTTGCTTAACTAAATATTATCACTACTTTTTTCTCTTGTCAATCCTGTTGCAGACTTTCAATAATCCAATTTTAAATGATAGAAGCAGAAAACAGGACTAAACCAGTATAAACCCTTTGCTTTTCTAAGGTCTCCTGATTTAGTCCTGTCGTTCTTTTACTCTTTCTTTTCATAAAAAAGCAGAGTATTACCAGACCACTGCTTTTTTATGAAAATATTCGTCCTTTAACCCATTTCAATAGCTGTATTTCAAAAAGATTTGAAATGGAAAGTCCATATATCGCCAACACCTGACAAAGTGTCAATGGTGATATTTTGAAAAACGGTGCCAATGAAGGAATAAACAATACACTATTTAACAATAATAACCCAACAAAGAAAGCGCCATACAGCCATTTATTATTCCACATCTGTCTGGTGAACAGAATTGCTCGTTCTGATTTGCTGTTAAAACCATGTACAAGACGCGATAGGCAAAGCGTTGAAAATGCCATCGTTGCTCCAACACCTGCCCCCCCTGCCCCTAAGCCAATATGGAAAGCAATCATTGTGTTAACTCCAATAACAAGTCCTTCAATCAAAATTCCAAGAAGAAAATCTTTTGTAAGAATAGACTCATTCGCAGGACGAGGTTTTTCCTTCATGACCTCACTCGTATGTGGATCCAATCCAAGTGCAATTGCCGGAAGACTGTCTGTCAATAAATTAATAAAAAGCAAATGTACGGAAGCAAACGGAACCGGCAATGCTGCTATGGAAGCATATAAGACAGCAAGAATCCCTGCCATATTCCCAGATAGCAAAACCTTAATTGCCTTCTTTATATTGATAGAGATATTGCGTCCATTTTCTACCGCTTTTACAATTGTTGCAAAGTTATCATCTGTTAAAACCATAGATGAAGCATCTTTCGAAACCTCCGTCCCCGTAATTCCCATAGCCACACCAATATCTGCCTGTTTAAGAGCCGGTGCATCATTCACTCCGTCTCCAGTCATAGCAACAATATTCCCCTTATTCTGCCATGCTCTTACAATACGAATTTTATGTTCTGGGGATACCCTTGCATAGACAGATACTTTTTCTACAAAATTCTGTAACTCCTCATCGGTCAGTGCATCAATTTCGCTTCCTTCTACCGCAATCGTTTCATTTGTTAAAATGCCGATTTTTTTCGCAATAGCGGATGCTGTTACTTTGTGATCACCGGTAATCATAATCGGACGAATTCCTGCCTGTATACACTTAAGGACAGCATCTTTTGACTCTACCCGAGGTGGATCCATCATAGAAATCAGCCCCAGAAATACTAAATCATTTTCACTATTCAAATCCGCATGAATGGAACTAATTTCGCGATACGCAAAAGCCAGCACACGCAGCCCGTTTTCTGAAAATTTTCTGTTTACATCCAAAATTTCTTTGATGCGCTCTTTTGTTGCAGGTACCACTCCACCTGCAGTATCAATTGCAGAAAGTCTGCTACAGACAACATCTGGTGCTCCCTTTGTAATCATATAATATTTTCCATTCATTTCATGTACCGTTGTCATCAATTTTCGGTCAGAGTCAAACGGAATCTCTGAAAGACGGTTAAAACGATCTCTTAACGCTGTCACTTCCATACCACAACGTGCTGCCAAATTGACAAAAGCCACCTCGGTTGGATCACCTATTTCTGCTCCATCTACACATTGGGAATCATTGCATAAAATACTGCAAGTTACTAAACTTCTAAAACGCTCTTCTGCCGTTACATCGTCTGTATTTTCAATCATTCTTCCATCAAAATAGCAGCTTTCAACTGTCATTTTATTTTGGGTTAATGTTCCTGTTTTATCAGAACAGATAATAGAAACACTCCCCAGTCCTTCTACTGCTTGCAATTTTCGGATAATTGCATTTTCTCTTGCCATCTTCTGTGTTCCAAACGCTAATACAATTGTAACAATAGAACTTAATGCCTCCGGAATGGCTGCTACCGCCAATGCAACTGCAAACATAAAGGCATCTGAAATCACCTGCTGATTAATCTGCTTTGCTGAAAACAGGCTCATTCCAAACACTAATGCACAAATTACCAAGATACCAATAGAAAGTTTTTTTCCAAAATTATCCAAATTTCTTTGAAGCGGAGTTCTCTTTTCCGATGCAGAACGAATGAGGGAGGCAATTTTCCCAACTTCTGTATCCATCCCTACTGCTGTCACAAGAAAAATTCCTCGCCCATATGTCACAAAACTTCCTGAAAAGACCATATTCCGCTGATCCCCTAGAGGAACTTCTCCTTCGATTGTACAGTCTTCTTTTTCTACACTTGTACTTTCCCCTGTCAGGGCACTTTCATTTACCTGTAAAGTGGCACACTCAATCATTCTTCCATCAGCCGGTACATAATCCCCTGCTTCCAAAGCAACTACATCACCGACTACAACTTCCCTTGAAGGCAAAACAACAATCTGACCTCCACGATATACCTTTGCCATAGGGGCAGACATTTTCTTTAAACTTTCCAGTGAAGCCTCTGCTTTTTTATGCTGTACAGTCCCTAATATTGCATTCATCGTAATTACAAACAAAATAACAAGTGAACTCTCAACATCTTGCAAAATTGCCGAAATCACTGCGGCTACAATCAAAATAATGACAAGAAAATCTGCAAATTGTTCAAGAAAAACGCGAAACGTTCCTTTCTTTTTGCCCTCCACCAACTCGTTCTTTCCATACTTTTGAGCCGATTGACGGGCCTCTTCTTCTTTTAAACCATCAGGTGTTGATGAAAACATCTGAAACAAAGATTCTTTTGAGTTTTGATACACTTTCATATTTTCCTCCTTTTCTTTCGGGTATATCATATTGTAAATACACAGTTTCTTATACAGAAAAAAAAGCGAAATCTTTTGCTGCAATAAAAAACTGCAACAAAAGTCTCGCTACTTAGTTACGATACGGATTGAATACAATCGTACTGACGACATCGCAAACATCAAAAGATGCTAGCTACTCCCTCTTGTATAAAATCACTATATCGGCTTTCTCTGTTTCTGTCAAGATATTTTTTCCTAAAATTTAGTATTTACATCTATTAAAAATTTTATTCCATTGTCTGATTAAGCATTCCGCAGTCCCAGCATTCACCGGCCAATCCTTCCAAAATACATCCGCATGCCCAGGGCATCAATGCAAACCAAGTGCTTGCCAGAGTTCCGTCTGGATATCGTTCTGCCAAAAGACCTTCACAGTGACAAAACCGCTCCGACATCCACCCTTTTCGTCCGTAATCATATTCTTTATCATAAGTATTATATGTCTGGCAGTTCCACAAAAGAGTATCCTGTAAACGACTTTCGATATATGCATCTGGCTTTTGTCTGATATAATAAAGCATTTCATCTGTCACTGTACTTGACATTGGATGTATATGTGGATTAGCAACAGACGTAATACTTCCACCACAGCTCGACCAGCCAATCCGGCTTAACGGCGGAACCTTAATTGGCGAATTATAACAGAACTTAAATGTAAATTCATAACAGAGGGCATCTCGTAAATGCTGCAAATAAATATCCTCCCCCGTTATTCTATGCATCCACCTGACTGCACGGATATAAGCCAGAATCCCCTCTGAGTCTACAGCCTTATCCGTATCCAGAGGCGCACCGTAACATTCTGATTTTTTTATATATGCTTCATAATAATGTGCCTCACTTTCTTTCAAACCGTCTAAGAAAGTAAAGTCCTTCTCCAGCCAGCTATAGTATGCTGCCGCTGCCATACACCATGCTCCGGCAAAAGCATTATACTCTAACCCTGCACCTGTCTTTTCTGACATAATAAAAGCATATTCGTTATCTGAATTCTTGGTAGTCTCTGTTTTTTCTATTACATTTCGGACAAATTCTAACCAGTCATGATGCTCCTGACCCAAGAACTCCATTTCATAGTCGCTGGCCTTACAAATATAATAGAGTGCCTGTCCTACTAAATAAGAAGAATGTCCCGGAGTTCCCATCCGATCAAACCACCATCCACGATTGCTCCACGTTCCACTTTCACAAACTTCATATGGCAGTCCCGATAATGGGTTTAGTGACTGTGCCACAACATGATTGATACATTCTAATGCCTGCTGCCTCATCTTCTCATCCTGTAAACGTAGTGCAGATAAAAGAATCGGTACTGCGACTGTCAGTCCATTTGTCCAGCTAATTGACGGAAGTTTATTATATGAAAAACTGCCATCTTCATCTTCAAAAACAAAACCAGAGTAAGCTTTTTCCTCTTCTAACCATGCATCTCTACTAACTGCTTTTGAAATATCTGCAACTGTAGAAGAAATACTGCCAATTACTCGGGGACTCTGATGATATAACTCATACACTGATTGAACGGCATCGTATACCGTCCTTTCATCTTCTGCACAGTAATTATAAAAATTCATATCGAAAAGGATTTTCTCTCCGGAACAAATTAAAAAGCAATTTTGACCCATGGATGCCCTTTCTCTTACATCATGAGATTGTACAAACAACCACGGTGCATTCTCATATCCAAGTGTGTATCCAATGGAGCAATGTTCTAGCGAACAAGTATAGCCTGTATATTGAAAAAAGTCACCTTGCATACCGGGCTTCCATACCTTCTTTTGTTTTCCCTCCCAAATAAAGTACGGAGCTGCACACAGCCCATACATTTTTCCGCTATCAAAAACGAAGGCCGCCGGATGGGACAAACGGTCACTTCGAACCATCCACCACGGAGAAGCCGGTCTATGATTTTGTCCCTCTCTCAACCGCGGAAACTCTGTATCAACATCCAATGGAGCTTCTCCCCGATTGCTTCCATACATAAAGCCAGGCAGGAAAAAACGAGGATTTCTTTTGTCAAATATGTACTCCAGATGAACAACACCATTCCAGTCAGAATCTGATTGGTTTTCAATCTCCACCTGAATTTTCCACGGATTTTGTAAAGAACCGTCTCCATCAATTTTTTTTATCTCTGCATGAAGCCCTTGCCCTTCCAAAGCAGCATAATCACTCAAATCTTTTTGTCTTGCCGTTATTTTAATATTCATATTTTTCCTCCATTTCAAAACTTTGGATGAGGAATATGCTGCGAATACCAAATTCGCAGCCTCCTCATCTTGCTTTGAAAAATATTAGTTTTCTCTTGTTATAGCATAGGATACAGGAAGTGTCAATGTTCTTTCTTCTCATCAAATGTATTATTTTACAGCCTCTTCAGCAAAGTCAGTTGTAATCAGTTTTTCATATGGTGCCCGCTTTTCTACAACTCCTGCTTCTTCCAAAATATCTTGCAGCAATTCAAAGCCAGCCTCTTCAAAAACCTGATTATCTTTCCATGTCTGTTGGCTCTTATATCTCTCTACAATAGTAGTAATCTTGGAAATCTCTGTTTCTTTAAACTGTGGCTGAATTGTTTTTGCAATCGTCTCTACATCATTTTCCTGCACAAATTCAAGCCCTTTTTGTATTGCATTTGTAAATGACTGAATTACGTCAGGATTCTTTTCCATGTAACTTTTCTTCGCTGAATAAGCTGTATATGGCACGTTGCCACTTGCCTCTCCCAGCGATGCCACAACGATACCCTGCCCCTCTGCTTCCAGCCCTGCTGCAAAAGGCTCAAATTCTACTGTATAATCCCCCTGTCCGGAAGCAAATGCCTGTGCAGTCAGACCAAAGTCAATGTTCTGTATCATGTTTAAATCCTTTTGCGGGTCAATACTATGCTTTCTTAAAATATACTCAAATACCATCTGAGGCATACCACCTGCTCTACCGCCAAGCACTGTTTTTCCCTTTAGTTTTTCCCATGAAAAATTTTTGTCTGTTTCATGGGCAACCAGAAAATTTCCTGCACGTTGTGTAAGTTGTGAAAAATTCACAATATAATCTTTAGCGCCCTCATTGTAGACATAAATAGATGCTTCGGAACCCATAAATCCAATATCAGCTTCTCCAGATATAACCGCCGTCATCGTATTGTCCGCACCTGCACCATTTACTAACTTGACATCCAGCCCTTCCTCTTTAAAATACCCTTTCTCTATCGCTACATATTGTGGCGCATAAAAAATAGAATGTGCCACTTCATTTAACGTAATCTTTTTTAATTCTTTCGTATCTGTTTTTGAATTGCATCCGACCACCAGACTGAAAAGAACAAAAACTGCGACGAAAAAACAGACAAGACAACGCTTCTTCATAATTACCTCCATCTATTGCCCTATTTAAGGCATTTCTTTGGAGTAATATATGAAAGAAAGAATTTGTCTGTGCCTGTTTTTCAAAATAGCACCGGCTTTTCTTTAATATCTTTTATAATTTGTAGTTAAATAATCAATCTTATAAGTATGTATATAGTCATACATTAAATAAAAATCAT
>CATZVV010000042.1 GCA_958425285.1 uncultured Lachnoclostridium sp.
TTTTAAGAATAAGAACAAAAAGGTGATTGTTAAAGTACCGTCCGGTAAATTAAAAGTTTATAAAAAGATGTTCCGGGGAAAAGGAATAAAGGTAGTAAGATAATTAAGATAAAGTATGGATAGGATTTGAAGAATCAACTGAAAATTGAAAGCAGATTGCTGTAGAAAAGTCTGCAAAACAAAGGAGCATATCAATCAACCCGGTGAAGAACTTTCGTTCTTTTTCAGGAAGGTGATATGCTCCTTTGTCTTGCTTAGAGATGAAAAAGTGGCCCCTTATTGTTGCTGAAAGATTTTATCAAGCTTGCTTCTCTCTAGTTTAGGTGTTATCAGACTAACGATTGGTACGAGAACCAATCCTGCAATCATAGCAATTGCCCCTGCGTTAATCGGAGAACTGATATATCCAAAAAACATATTGGAAACGGTAATCCCTACTCCGGATAAAAAACTGGTCCAAACAGCAGCTCTCGTAACGCCTTTCCAATAAAGCCCAAATAGGAATGGTGCTAAAAATGCTCCTGCAAGTGCACCCCAGGAAATTCCCATCAGTTGTGCAATAAATGTTGGTGGGTTTAATGCCAAGACAACAGATAAAATGATGAAGAAAACAATCAAAACCCGCATTGTCAGAAGCTGAGTTTTATCTGACATTTTCTTTACCAGATTACCTTTAATTAAGTCTAGTGTTAATGTGGAACTTGAAGTCAACACAAGAGAAGAGAGAGTTGACATAGAGGCAGACAATACAAGGATAATTACGATGCCAATTAAAATGTCAGGTAAAGCTGTTTTGAGCATAAGAGGTACAATTCCGTCATAAGCAATTTTTCCATCGGTATATAAGCTTGGGTCATCAAAAAGGTGCCCAAAACCGCCTAAGAAATAGGAGCCACCGGAGATGATTAAAGCGAAAATAGTAGAAATAATTGTGCCGGTACGGATTGATTTTTCATCTTTTATAGTATAAAACTTATGTACCATCTGTGGAAGTCCCCATGTGCCGAGGGAGGTCAGGATGACAACTCCAAGCAGGTTCAGCGGATCTGGTCCAAACAGGGAAGAGAGGGAGCCGGCAGGAATTCCTTCTCCTGTAATTTGTCCTAATTTGGATACTGCTTCACTAAAACCGCCCTGATTTGCTAAAACAGCAGCAATCACAGCGACTATTCCCACAAGCATAATTAATCCCTGAATAAAATCATTGATTGCGGTTGCCATATATCCCCCTACAATGACATAGACTCCGGTTAATATTGCCATTCCTGTTACACATGTCCAAAATGGAATGTCAAAAGCCATAGCAAATAATTTTGAAAGCCCATTATATACAGAAGCTGTATATGGAATGAGAAAAATAAATGCAATTGCTGAAGCTGCTATTTTCAAGTTTTTGCTATCGAAACGTTTCTCAAAAAAGTCCGGCATCGTTGTAGAGCCTAAATGATGTGTCATAGAACGGGTCCGTTTGGCGAGAATCAGCCATGGAAGAAGACTTCCAATGAGTGCATTTCCAATCCCGATCCAACTGCTTGCCAGCCCGTATTTCCAACCAAATTGTCCGGCATAGCCGATAAAGACAACAGCTGAAAAGTAAGAAGTGCCATAGGCGAAAGCGGTCAGCCAGGGACCAACTGAGCGTCCTCCCAGTACGAATGAATTTACATTTGTTGCGTGTTTTCTTGAATAAACCCCAACGGCGATCATGGTGCCGAAAAAGAATACCAAAAGCAGTAGTTTTGCTAACATACTTTTTCCTCCATATTATTCTATTTACTACAGTATCGCTTTAGCGCAATAAAGTACTAATATATAATATCAAATGTATGTAAAAAAGTCAATAGTAATGTAAAAAAATATTATATTTCGTTCTAATTTTTTCTATGCGAAAGGATGAAAACATGATATAATAAAACTATACTTTGAGCCGCATAGTATTTATGTGGTGAAGCATGCCAAAAAAGGGGGCGGTTACTATGAAGAAAATTATAACCATAAGCCGTGAGTACGGTAGTGGAGGAAGAGAAATCGGGGAGAAGCTGGCAAAAATTTTTGATATTCCATTTTATGATAATGAGATTATCAGTCAGGCAGCAAAGGAAACTGGTTTTGCAGAAGCAGCATTTGAACGTGCTGAGGCAAAGGCGACAAATAGTCTCCTTTACTCAATTGCGATGGGAATGAATGTATATGCGAATCAGGATTCTGGTTTTGCAGGTTTGTCATTGGATGACCGGATTTTTCTGGCACAGTCAAATGTAATTCGGAAGGTAGCCAAAGAAGGTCCATGTGTTATTGTGGGGCGTTGTGCCGATTATGTTTTGCGTGACCAGCCGAATGTTGTAAACATATTTATAAGGGCTGGTATTGATTTTCGGATTGGCCGTGCAACAAAGCTTTACAATATTTCACCAGAGAAGGCAGCAGAAGAAGTGTTGAAATATGACAAACGCCGGGCAAATTATTATAAATATCATACCGGCGACCGATGGGCGAATATGGCAAATTATGATTTGGCAATTCGTAGTGATTTTCACGGAATTGACCATGCAGTAAAATGTATTAAGTGCTTTTTAGAGGTCTAATCGGGGATTGTAAGAAGGAGGATTATAATGAAAGACTGGAAAAAGGCGGTAGCAAAACTACTTGTCCTGGTAATGGCTGTATCAGCAGCACTTCCGCTAGGAGGAAGCGTGCAGGTAGAGGCCGCCAAAAGGACAAAGTTGTCAGCTAAGAGCTTGAGTTGTACGGTTGGCAAAACAAAAACACTGAGAGTTAAAAATGTAAAAAAAGCAAAAATCACATGGAAAGTAAAAAGTAAGAAAATAGCAAAGCTTAAGAAATCCGGTAAGTTTGCAGTTAAGGTAAAAGGTGTGAAGAAAGGAAACACAACGATTACCTGTAAAGTAAAGGTAAAGAAAAAAGTATACTCTTTAAAATGTAAGGTAAAGGTAGGCAATAAAAAAGAAGCAACGGTAAAACCGGCGATGAGCGCAGTTCCTACTGCAGCAACGAGTGCAAAACCATTTGCAAGCCAGATGCCATCCGCCAGTCCTGCTGCTACATTTAGTCCGGTTGTATATAAACAGGCTGACTTTGAAAATGGAACAGACGGTTTTACCGGTAGATTTGGAGCAAAGGTATCTGTTGCAGATAACGGATATGAAGGAAAATGCCTGTACGTATCAGGCAGAAATCAGACATGGCAAGGTGCCGGTATTGATGTGGCAAAAACAATTGTACCGGGTGCTACTTATTCTGTTGTTGCTTACATAAAACATATGGGTAGTCAGGCATTAGAAGTGAAGTGCTCTGCTCAGACAGGAAGCAGCTACCCGGCAATTGCGAGTGTGAAAAGTGCAAAGCAGGGTGAATGGACGCGGTTAGAAGGTAACATTAAGCTACCACTTACTATTAGTGATTATGTTATTTACTTTGAGGTCCCGGGTAGTGCAACAGCAGATTTTTATATTGATTCTGTTACAATAACACAAATCGAAGCACCTTTGACACCCCCTGTTCTGCCAAGTATGAAAGATACATATCAGAATATATTCCCGTATTTTGGAACGTGTCTGAACTATAATGGGTATAGAGCCGGAGCACAACTACAGTCAGATGAGATTATGGGATTTGTGCAAAAGCATTTTAATAGTTTCACATTGGAAGATGAGATGAAACCGGATAACGTGTTGGGCAGCCAGGTGAACAAGCTGTCGAAGGCACAGGCTTCGGAAAAAGGTTACATCATTCCGGATAATTATACGGAGGATAGTGTACCGGAGCTCAATTTCACATCAATAGACCGAGCAATGGAAATTGCATATAATAAAGGAATGAAGATGCGTGCACATGTGCTTATGTGGCATCAGCAGACTCCGTCATGGTTCTTTACAAAAGGATATGATGGAGCACTGACTGCAACAGAAGAGGTTATGGATGCAAGGTTGGAGTTTTATGTTCGTACGGTAATGACTCACATTATGACAAAAGAAAAAGAACTGACAGGCGGAAAGGTTGGAAGCGTTGTATATACATGGGACGTTGTCAATGAGTATTTACACCGTGATAATGCGCCGGCATCCAAAACATGGATGACAGTTTATGGTGACTTGGGATTAGAGCCTACGTACGTGAAGAAAGCTTATGAATACGCATATAGTGAATTGAAAAAATTTGGTGTAGAGAATACAGTTACATTATTCTACAATGACTATGATACATATTTTGAAATTGAAGATTTGATTTCTTTAGTCAACTATATCAATGAAGGTGAAGAGGCAAAGATTTGCAGTGGTATTGGCATGCAGAGTCATGTGGATGTCGACCGACCTACCTTGGCAGAGTATGGAGCAGCATTAGATGCTTTCTTGGCAACAGGTTTGGAAATCCAGATTACAGAGCTGGATGCAACAATTAATTTTGAGCATGAGAATGATTTCGTATATAAAGATGAAGGTCAGACGGATGAGACACAGGCTGCCTTTATGAAAGATTTCATGGAGTTGATTGTGACAAAACAGAAAACTAGAGATAAGAATGTAAATCCGAAAGGAATTACCGGTATTACTTTCTGGGGCTTGTATGACACTATTTCCTGGAGAGGAGAGTGTTCCCCACTTCTTTTCAAAGAGGATATATATTTCCCGAAACCATCGTTCTATGCGGTTATTGATGCAGCTAAAGTTTGGAATTAAAAATTTGGCTTTACCATCTGTATAAATCAGATGGTAAAGCCATATGTAATAAAAGGAAAGGAAAAACTGTTGTTATGAACAGTGGGTGAGCGAATGAAAAAATGCAAAAGATTAATGACGGGAGTATTAACATGTGCCTTGCTGGCATCCACAACATTTTCCCTGTGGAGTCCGATTCACTCAGAAGCTGCAAAAAAGCCTAAGTTAACGGCTAAAAAAATGGCTTGTACAGTGGGACAGACCAAAAAAATTAGAGTAAAGAATGCAAAGAAGGCAAAAATCAGCTGGAAAGCAAAAAGCAAAAGGGTTGTTAAATTAAAAAAAACCGGGAAGTATGCCGTAAAGGTAAAAGGCTTAAAAAACGGAAACACTTCCATTATCTGCAAGGTGAAAATTGCCGGGACGAGTTACAAATTAATCTGTAAGGTAAGTGTGAAAAAAAATTCTATTTCAAATCCGCCGTTAGAAAGCAGTTCAAACGTTGAAAAAACAGTACATCCTGCTCAAACAGCAGGCACGGATCAGAAAACGCAAAGTACGCCGACAGTAAAACCCTCTTTGGGCCCGAATGAGAGTCCCTCTATAATAGGCAGCGAGCTTCCGGCATTGCCATCACCTTCGGCAAGTCCGGTTGTATCAGTAAGTCCAGCCATATCGGCCACTCCTGTTTGCTCTACATCGGCACCGTCAGTGGCTGCGGTTCTTTCTCAGGCAAATTTTGAAACGGATACAGATGGTTATACTGCTTATGGGGATGCTAAGCTTTCTGTGTCGGATAATGGATATGCAGGCAAATGTCTTTTGATTAGTGAGCGTCAGGCGAGTTGGAATGGAGCCGGAATGGATTTGACATCTAAGCTTCAGGCTGGTTCTACTTATAAGATAACTGCATATGTAAAACAAAATAGTGGAAGTGCAGTTAATATAAAATGTATGGCAAATTTGGATAAAGACAGTTCTTATCCAAAGGTCGGAAATGTAAGTGCCGAATCTGGAGTGTGGACAAAGCTTTCAGGAAGTATTACAATTCCTGAAGGTTTTCAGAGTTGTGTATTTTACTTTGAAGTAGAAAATTCTACAATTGATTTTTATTTGGATTCGATTACTATAAAAGAACAGATATTTATTGAAACGGAATCTATTTTAAAAGCATATGAGGACATTTTCCCTTATATGGGCACTTGTGTAAATTATAATGGATTCCGTGAAGGGGCTAAAAACCAGCTGACAACAGCGGAAACATTAAACTTTATCAAAAAGCATTTTAACAGCATTTCTCTTGAAGATGAGATGAAACCAAGTTCAGTTATCAATTTGGGTTGGTTTTCTACTAAGTTGACAAAGGCTGAGGCAAAAGAGAAAGGTTATATTCTTCCGGATAATTATACGGAAGAATATGTGCCGGAATTGAAATTTGATACTTTGGATAAAGTGTTGGAGGTTGCTTATAAAAATAATTTGAAGTTACGAGGTCACACACTTCTTTGGCATCAGCAAACACCGGCTGCCTTTTTCACAGTTGATTATGATGGGAATACAAAGGTTTCTGAAGAAGTGATGAATGCAAGACTTGAATTTTATATTCGTACGGTAATGGAACATCTGATTCAAAAAGAAAAAGCCTTAACAGGCGAGGCAGGCAGTATTATTTATACATGGGATGTAGCCAATGAATATTTGCATCGGACAATAGATCCTACTTCTGTTTCATGGATGGATATATACGGTAATCAGGGCTTGGAACCTGAGTATGTAAAAAAAGCATTCCAGTTGGCATATGATGTTCTGAAAAAGTATGGAATAGAGAAAAAAGTTACGCTTTTGTACAATGATTATGATACATATAATGCAGCTAATAATGTGATTTCTCTAATTGAGTATATCAATCGGGGAGAATCTGAAAAAATTTGCGCAGGAGTTGGTATGCAAAGTCATATGAGCGTATCTTATCCAACCGTACAAAAGTATGCAAGTGCTGTTAGTGCATTTGCCGAAGCAGGCTTGGAGATTCAGGTTACAGAGTTGGATATTGGTTATGATACAACACAGGGTCAAACAGAACAAAATCAGGCAGATACATATAAGGGTATTATGGAAGCACTAGTGAAGGCAAAAAAGGATGGAGCCAATATTACCGGAGTAACAGTATGGGGAATTCTCGATATTGGCTCATGGAGAGCAGCAACCAATCCGCTGCTTTTTGCAGAGACAATTGGAGAGCCGAAGCTTGCATTCTATACATTTATTGAAGCAGCAAAGTCTTGGAACTAGGAGTTTAATACTACCATCTGCATTTACAGATGGTAGTATTAGTGTAAATAAAACAAAAAGAAAAGGAAAAACTGTCAATAGGAGCAGTAGGTGAAGACATGATAAGTTGTAAAAGACGAATAGCGGGAGTTCTGATATGTACATTGGCGGCCTCTACCATATTTTCATTTTGGGGCTCTTTTGAATCAAAAGCCGCTAAAAAGCCAAAGCTTACAGTTAAGAAAATAACTTGTACAGTGGGACAGACCAAAAAAATAAAAGTAAAAAATGCCCGTAATTCAAAAATCAGATGGCAGACCAAGAGTAGAAAAATTGTAAAGATAAACAAATCAGGAAAATATGCAGCAACTATAAAAGGACTGAAAAAGGGAAGTACTTCTATTATTTGTAAGGTGAAGCTGGGCGGAAAAAACTATAAGCTGACATGTAAAATAAATGTGAAGAAGCCCATTGCTTCACATAAAAGTCCGGTTTCCCCTGTAAAACCAGTGCAATCAGTGAGCCCGGTAGCATCGGCAGCACCGGTACCATCTGCATCAGTTGCTGTAGTGCCAACAAGCACACCGGATTCCAATTCTATACTGAAAGCTTATGAACATATTTTCCCGAATATGGGAGTATGTGTAAACTATCAAGGAAATGGTGAAGGCGCAAAGGTTCAATTGACCTCGGAGGAATCGTTGAATTTTGTAACAAAACAGTTCAATAGTATTTCTTTGGAAAATGAGATGAAACCAGTTTCGGTAATTGGATTTTTCCCGAATAAACTATCGAAAGAGCAAGCAAAAGAGAAGGGGTATGTGCTTCCAGCAAATTATACGGAAACATATGTACCGGAATTAAATTTTGAAACATTGGATAAAGTATTGGAAATAGCCTATAAAAATAACCTGAAACTCCGCGGACATACGCTCATATGGCATCAGCAAACATCAATGCAGTTTTTTACGGTTAATTATGACTTTAACTGGGATAACCCTAAGGTGGTTACACCAGAGGTGATGGATGCAAGGATGGAATTTTATATCCGGACTGTAATGGAGCATTTAATCCAAAAGGAAATAGAACTGACTGGAGAGGCAGGCAGTATTGTTTACACATGGGATATTGCAAATGAATATTTACACCGCAAAAATGATCCATACCCTGTATCGTGGGAGGATGTTTACGGCGACCAAGGTTTAGAACCAGACTATGTAAAGGCAGCATTTGAAATTGCTTATGATGTATTGAAAAAGCATGGTGTTGAAAAGAAAGTATCACTTGTATATAATGACTATAATACGTATGAAGAAGTAAACGATATTATATCTTTGATTAATTTTATTAATGATGATGAACCGGAGATTATTTGCGCCGGTATCGGTATGCAGAGTCATATGACGTTGGCTTATCCGACTGTACGAGTATATGAAAAGGCAATTAATGCTTTTGCTCGGGAAGGATATGAAATTCAGATTACGGAAATGGATATCGGATTTGATAAAACACTTGGAAAAACAGAAGAGGATCAGGCAGAGTTTTATCAAAATATAATGGAATCATTAGTGAAGGCAAAGAAGAATGGAGCAAATATTACCGGTGTGACGATATGGGGAATTATTGACACCGCTTCTTGGCGGGCAGAAACCACTCCTCTTCTTTTTTCAGATTCTATATATAATCCGAAACCTGCTTTTTATTCTTTTTTAGAGGCAGCAAAGGCATGGGAATAGATAAAACTTGGAGGTAGAGTTGAAATGAAAATCAGAACAAGATTTGCACCGAGTCCGACTGGCCGGATGCATGTTGGTAATTTAAGAACAGCATTATACGAATTTTTAATTGCGAAGCATGAAGAAGGAGATTTTATTTTACGTATTGAAGATACCGATCAGGAAAGAACGGTAGAAGGTGCATTGGAATTGATTGAAAGGACAATGCAAAAAGCAGGCTTGCTGCATGATGAAGGACCGGACAAAGATGGAGGATTTGGTCCTTATGTGCAAAGTGAGAGAATGAAAACCGGAATTTATCTGGAATATGCAAAGCAGCTTGTAGAAAAAGGCGAGGCATACTACTGTTTTTGTACAAAGGAAAGACTCGATTCTCTAAGGCAGGAAAGCAGTGAAGAATTGGGAAAGGAGATTGCTATGTATGATAAACATTGCTTGTCCCTTTCTAAAGAAGAGATAGAGGAGAAATTGAAGGATGGTGTTCCGTATGTCATTCGTCAGAATAATCCAACAACGGGAACAACTACATTCCATGATGTAATTTTTGGTGATATTACAGTAGATAACGCAGAACTGGATGATATGATATTAATTAAGTCAGATGGGTATCCAACCTATAATTTTGCCAATGTTATTGATGACCATTTAATGGAAATTACTCATGTAGTACGGGGAAATGAATATTTATCCTCCGCACCAAAATATAACCGGCTGTATGAGGCTTTTGGTTGGGAAATACCAGAGTATATTCACTGCCCTATTATTACCGATGAAAACCATAAAAAGCTGGCAAAGCGAAGTGGAGCTTCTTCTTTCGAGGACTTATTGGAGCTTGGCTTTTTGCCGGAGGCAATTGTTAATTTTGTTGCTCTGCTTGGGTGGAGTCCGGAGGAAAATAGGGAGATTTTCTCCTTGCAGGAGCTGATTGAGCGATTTGATTATCACAGAATTAACAAATCGCCCGCTGTGTTTGATATGACGAAACTTCGCTGGATGAACGGGGAGTATATTAAGAATATGTGTAATGAGGAGTATTATGAGTATGCAATTCCTGTGATTCAGAAGACAATCAAGAAAGAACTGGATTTAAAAAAGGTTGCTGATTTGGTAAAGACCAGGATAGAGGTATTCCCAGAAATTTCTGAAAAAATTGATTTCTTTGAGGAACTGCCTGACTATGATGTAGCGATGTATACACATAAAAAGATGAAAACAAATTCGGAAAATTCATTAGAAGTGTTAAAAGAGCTGCTTCCATTATATGAGGAACTGGAGGATTATTCAATTCCGGCGATTGAGAAGGTAGCAATGGACTATGTGGCAGAAAAGGGTTGCAAGAATGGTCTTGCTTTGTGGCCGCTTCGCACAGCCGTATCTGGCAAACAAATGACGCCGGGAGGCGCCTATGAAATTATGGAAATACTTGGTAAGGAAGAATCTCTGGCACGAATCAGAAAGGGAATTGAACGATTAGATGGAGTACAATGAGGTTCAGAAAAAAGCAATTTCTCATAAAGATGGGCCGATGATGGTGCTTGCCGGACCTGGTTCCGGCAAGACTGCAGTCATAGTAAAGCGGGTTTTAAAGCTTATAGAAGGGTATCAGGTTTCTCCTGAGCAGATTTTAGTCATCACATTTTCCAAAGCAGCTTCGATCGAGATGAAAGAACGTTTTTTTTCTTTATGTAAAGAAAAACGTTATCCGGTTCAATTTGGAACATTTCATGCCGTATTTTTTCACATCCTGAGGACTGCTTATCATTATAATTCTGGAAATATTGTTAGCCCGATTTTGAAAAGAAGGTTTTTAGAAGAAGCAATCGCAGAGACTTCATATGAGGTGG
>CATZVV010000043.1 GCA_958425285.1 uncultured Lachnoclostridium sp.
TCATAACAGAAAAATGCCGTATTCATGCGGCTTGTGGCGTTTCGCAAACGCCTATCAGAGAGCAAATCAGAAAGGAGTTATACCACCCCCATCAAAAAAAGGCCAGTAAGGTATAATGTTATCCGGCAAATTAATCGTAACCTTATTCGGCACTTTATTTATCAGTTTTTATCCCTCTTATCTGGAAGTACAGGCATTTTAAACGAGGGAACTTATGCAGATTATTCGAAGCTGTTGAAAATAATCTGCTGATTGATTCCATTGAAAAATCAGACGGGATTTCCCGCCTGACAAATATTAACAGGTATGTTTTTTGATTGCCGCAAGTGCATCTACAATACTGATTACATCGACCGGGGATAGTTCAGGATGGTTTCTCATCAGATGTTCCTGATTCCAGAACCGATCCTCCATACTGGATATGTCCATAGCAATGTTCCATGTAGGGATGTAAATATATTTACTGTAGCAGTGTTCACCGATTACCAGATGAAAACAGCTTCCGTGGGAGGTGATTTCATAATCCGTACAGTCAAAAGGCATAAGCGGACAGATTGTTCCGATCCATGACTCTGCGGTGGTACCTGCATGCCATTTACACAGATAAGTGAATTCCATGTCAGTACCCTCCTAACCCAGTTCGCAGTCATTGATTGCCTGCATGACAGCATCGGAAGTGATGAGATTCAGGCCAGAACTGTTTGCTACAAGCAGGCTGGCATTACAAAGTTTGTTGATCATACGTGGAATGCCATTGGCGGCATTGAGGATTGCCTCAAGTGCATTCTCTTCAAAAACAGTCTGTTTACATCCGGCACCATTCAGCTTTTCAATGATATAAGAATGACCTTCCGTTTTTGTCATGCCCTCTAAGTTGTAATTCATTACAATTCTCTGGCGGAAAGGTTCATGAATGCTGAGGCGCAGGGTACTGTTAAGTTGTGGAAGACCACAAAGAAGGATGACAGCCCTGTCACGGGAATCCATTTCAAAGTTGAATAACATCTTCAGATCATTCAGGACGGCATTTCCGATATAGTTCGCTTCATCGATGATGATGACGGGAGTCTGGCGCTTTTCCATAACAAGTCGATTGATCTCATCCTGGATGATCTTGAAGTTATCTGTTTTCCGAAAGGCAGGCTGTGCACCCAGCTCAACAGCAAGATGCCGGTAGAAGTCATTCACAGTTAAAGTTGGACCTATGTCAATACTTTGGACACAAAAAGTTGAAAGGCTATGCAGATTTTTTTAATTCTTCCTCCTCCTTTTGCTGTGGCGTCATATAGCCGATAGCACTATGAATCCTTTTGCGGTTATACCAGCCCTCTATGTACTCAAAGATTGCTCTCCGAGCCTCTTTGGAATCTCGATATGTGTGGAGATAGACTTCTTCCTTTTTCAACACAGAATGGAAAGATTCTATGCAGGCGTTGTCATAAGGATTCCCTTTACGGCTGAATGAATGAAGTATCCCTTGGCTGTGCAGGTAACTCTCAAATGCCTGACTTGTGTATTGACTTCCCAGATCACTATGGAGGAGGATTCCTTGCGTATTCCTGACATTCAGACAGGCATTTTTTACTGCCTCCACTGCCAGTTCAGCTGTCATGGATGTCCCATAGGCATATCCGATGATCTTACGGCTGCATAAGTCCATCACGGAAGCCAGATAAGTCCAGCCTTCTTTCTGCACATGGATGTAGGTAATATCCGTACACCATTTCTGGTGAATGGTCTCCGCCTCAAAATCACGTCCCAGGATATTTGCCTTATCATCCGGGACAGCTCCGCAGTTTGCATGGCGGTTATACTTTTTTTACCACTACAGACCTCAGCCCCTGTTTGACCATATGTCTCTGGACACGCTTTACACTGCAGGGTATTCCGTTGCCATTGAGGGTACGGCATATTTTAACAGCGCCATACCTCTGTTTTGAATCATCATAAACTTGTTTCACCTCATGGCTGAATTTCTCATACTCCTCCTGTCTGTTTGAGGGTACACGAACCAAAGCTTTGTAATAGGTGCTTCTTGGAACCTTCAAGGCGCTGCAAAGCTGGGATACCGTGTAATGATTCAAGTTGTCCTGGATAAACGTCACAATCTGGGCTATTGTTCTTTTGCGAATATGGCGGTCGCTTTTTTTAATATTTCATTCTCGATCTTAAGGCGTTGGTTTTCCATCTGGAGAGCCTTATACTCCTTGAGAGTGGCCGTTTCCTCCTCCGATCCCTTGATTGGAGAAAGCTGTTTTACCCAGCTGCTGAGTGTGCTCCGATTTACGCCATATTCACGTTCCAGTTGTGGATACGAGGTTCCTCCGGCATTGTACAGATCTACAATCTGCTGCTTAAATTCCGGAGTATATGATTTTTGATTTTTTGCCATTTGTTGAACTCCTTTTCTTTGATTATAGGTTGTTCAACTTTTTCTGTCCACACTTATATACTAACACCAGTTCCGATATCCTCCTGCGCACACCATCGTATTTATCTTCGCGTCGCATGGCTGTTTCCTGATAATAATAGCTGCTCTTTGAGAGGCCAAACCTCTCCAGGAAAACCGGCAGTGAGTGCTTATCTTTCCGGGCAATGACCATCGCTGCCTTTTATCTGTTCTTCAAGGACGCCATGTCGATGCCGGCGTTTTTTTTAGTACGTTGATGGTTACCGTCACGGATTCGCATTGATGGTAAACCTGCAATGCAATGTTAATTTTGTCCTGTGAATACATACAGGTTCTGCTCCTTTCGGAGCCCTATAGGGAGTCCAGATTTTTGTCCTCCCCCCCTCTCTCTAAGATCAAACAAGCACAACGGTCATATCAGAACAAAACGTTCCGTACCGTTGTGCTTATTAGAATACTTTTATTAATTCACCCCAAAAACCGTTAGCCATCCACCGATAATCAGCGCAGTCATAATTGTCATAACAATCCCATACAAGGCCATATCCTTCGGAGAAAATGCTTTTGAAGAATACGGAATAACATTCACTGGGCTGGATGAAACCACAATGAGGGACAATGCTGATGAAAAAATACACGGCGCAACCAATCCCCAGGGAGAAAGGCTATTTGCAGCCGCTACCGAGAGCATGATCGGCACCAACACTACTCCTGAAACAGTATTACTTGAGAATAATATTTTTAAAATAGATACAGAAATAACAATATAGATATCTCTTATCAAAATACCATTTTCAAGTAAGGATGGAACAAAAAATATATTTGCCATCTTTTCCGCTAAACCGGAGGAATACAGAACATCGCCAATCAAAACACCTGCTGAAATCAAAAAGATCGAATTCCAACTGATATTTGTGATTCCTGTCTTCCAGTCGATTACTTCAATACCCGGTAAAAACAATGCAATCGCCGAAATAATTGCTACCTGATGACTTCCAAGTCCAATTTTATCTCCAAAAATCCAACCTAGAATTGCAACGGCGAAGATCACTGAAAGCTTTCTCTCCTTTCTTCCAAATTCAATCGCTTCACTATCCGTTCCCAATTCTACAGTGCTCTTTAAAGGTAACGTCAAAATCCACCAGCCTGCAAGAATCAAACTGAAACAAATCGGAATCCCAATCATCATCCAATGACCAAATGTAATCTTAATCCCGCAATAAGTTTCCAAGTAATTAACTGCAATCAGGTTTGCACCGGTTGCTATCGGTGTGGCAACGCCTCCAAATGCACATCCCCAAGCAACTCCCAGCATCACTGCTTTTCCTATTGCTGCATAGTCATCGCGTTCCTTAGCTTTATCCCAAATAGATAATGCAATCGGAAATACAATTGCTGCAGCTGCAACCTCTGTTACCCACATGGCAAGAAGTGCTCCAGTCAGCATAATCCCCAGCACAACCCGCTTGGGTTGTCTTCCAAATATTTTAAAAATAATATCAGAAATCAACCTGCCAAGATTTGTGTGTTTAAATGCAAATGACAAAAGTAGCACCCCTAGGAAGAAAGCAAAAATTGAATTTCCAAAACTTCCTGCAATTGCATCTGAAAAGCTCATAATACCGCTCAAGGGCACAAGTGCTACCAAAGTTAATGAAGTAACCGCAATCGATACTGTTTCTAAAATCCAGTTAAGTATTGAAAAAAACAGTAAAACAGCAGCTAAGGTAATCTCATAATGATTATCACCAATCAGTTTTTTTCCAAAAAAGGAAACCAGCAATACGAGTGCCAGCGAAACATAAAATACTACTGGTTTCCATCGACGCATTTTCATTTACGTACACTCTTCAATGCTTTTAAAGTATCTGATATTCCTTTTTCAACCGGTAATCTTTCAATGCTCGATGCAGCTACAAATCCCATTGCACAAGTTTCCTTCAGCACTCTCTGAACATCTTCTGGGCTAACAATCGGACCACCATGGCACAGAGTAATAATATCCGGTTTTATTTTCTTTGCAGCTGATAAAATTTCCTCTGTTTTTCTAATCGCAACATCAATTGGCGCAGCGATTTTAACACCTACATCACCACCTGCCGTCAGGCCTGCATGAGATACGATAATATCAATATCAGCTTTGGCTAAAATCTCTGCCTCCTCAGGGTTATAACAATATGCGAGGGTAACAAATCCAAGTTCTGCTGCCAGCTGCAGTCGTTCAACTTCTTTAGCAAATCCCAAATCAACCTGCTCCAGTTCTTTCCGGATTGGGCCGGAAAGCTTTCCGATTGTCGGAAAATTAATGACACATCGATATCCGATATTCCACAGTTCCGTCAGGAATCTTCTCATGTCTCTGGTAGGATCGACTCCATAAATACCCGCAACAACCGGAGTATGATCTACCATTGGCAAAATCTGGTTTTTACCCATATCATACACAATCTGGTTTGCATCTCCTATAGGTAAATTCCCTGCAATTGACGCAATACCATTCATTCTATACAGTCCAGAGTTGTAAACAACGATTAAATCCGCGCCATTTTTTTCTTCGACTCTTGCCACCAAACCCGCACCTGCTGCTGTTGCAATAATCGGCTCTCCGGCTTCTATTTTCTTCTGTAATCCTTCTATAATCTGCTGTTTACTGATCATCATGCTATCGCTCCTTTTTCTTGCTAATGATATCTAACAACGTCTTAACACACTCATCTGCAAATTCTTGATCATTGTGATGATAATCAAGCGTTTTGATTAAAATAGTTTTATCCGATTTGTCCTTCAATTCTTCTATAAATGCTTGATCTGCCTCCGGATCATAGAACACCTGACCGGCTGCATTGACAGAAGAAAATCCTTTCTCAGCAATCAGAACTGCAACATTTCCGCTATTATCAGCTAACCTCCCTGCAAACAAATCCGCTGCCCGACGCATATCCCGCTTATCCGCCCTCATTTTCACAGAAGAGGGACTATGATGATATAAAACTCTTTGTTTCTGCTCTTCCGTAAGAGTATCCTCACTTCCAAGATTAATCATTTCCAATGCTCCAGGTGTAACAACATATGGGATTCCCATAGAAGCAGCCGTTCTTAACCGTTGTTCTCCAACCGCGTAAATACCGCCTCCGACTTCGTCTGCAATTTCACTTGTCGTCAGATCAAGTACTCCGGCAAATACACCTTCTGAAATCATTTTTTCCATGATTCTTCCACCGGAAGTTCCCCTTGCATGGAATACCAGAACTTCATATCCCGCCTTTTCCAATTGGCTTACACAGGCATCCACACAGGGTGTCGTTACACCAAATCCTGTAATTGCAATTGTCGGCTTGTCTTCATCCTGCATTTCCGGTACGCTGAGCATCCCTTGAACAATCGCCGCTGCGTTTCTCAATGCTCTGCGTGTCAGAAAATTTAAATTCTGAATATCCACGACCGGATTAATCAATAGAATGTCTTCACCCTGAACGTATGGCAATGTATTTCCCGATGCCATCGTTGAAACAATCACTTTCGGAACACCGATTGGCAATTGCCTCATCGCTTCAGAAGCGAGGGTGGATCCGCCGGAACCACCAATCGATACAACAGCAGCAAGTTCTCCCTTCCCATATAATCCTTTAATCACACGGCAAAGACCTAAAGCCATATATTTACTTGCCTCTGTTCGCGTTTTGGTCAGTCTTATCTTGTCTGCATTTTCTCCAAGCACGTCCTTCTGCGTAATGTCAACGTCATCAGGACTTTCTTTCAAAATGCCGGTATCAATTAATTTCACTTTCAGACCACGGGACATTAACTCCGTTCTCAGATATCTCGCTTCCTGTGCCTTGGTATCCATTGTTGCGATCAGCCAAACATAAGATTGCATTATACCTCTGCCCCCTGTCTGACAAGTACTTTATTCTTATTAAAGCGAATCACATGCAGTACAATCAATGCTGCCACCAGAGCAAGTCCGACAAAATCTAAAACGTAAATCGGAAGCAGGCAGCACAATGCACCGACTAAAGCAATAACTCTCTCAAATGCAGTTGTTTTCTGCAGGAAGAAGCCCTCGACCGCAATGATAAAAGAAAACATGAAACTAATTACCATTAAAACTGCCCAAATCGTTTCATACCACTGTCCCTGAAGAAGCAATGCCGGTCTATACAGGAATAAGAAAGGAAGAACAAATCCTCCAATAGCCAAACGCATTGATACGATACACGTCTTCAAGAACTTTGCATCTGCCAGACCAGAAGCAACCAGACATCCGATGGCAACCGGAGGTGTTAATGCAGATAACTCCGCAAAGTAAAATACGAAGAAGTGAGCAACAATAATCGGAATTCCGAATGTAGTTAATGCCGGAGCACCTAATAATGCTGCCAAAATGTACGCTGAACCACTTGGCATACCCATACCAAAAATCAAACAGGTAATCATAACTAAAATTGCCAGAACAAATAAATTATCTCCTGCAAGTGACAAAGCAAACTGCGAAATTTTAGACGGCAGTCCTGTGGATGTGAGGATTTCTACTACGCATCCCATCGTTGCCATACATACTGCAATACCTGCAACGGTCTTCGCACCCGATTCAAATCCAGACAGAACTTTTGTGATAAATTTCTTAAAGGAGTCCATTGGACTTCTATTACTCTTGTCCATCAATTCGATAGCAAGCCCCATAGCAATTAATGTGAATACTGCAATGAATAATGCTTTCTGCGGAGAATAGCTCATTACCATCAATACTACCAGAACAATGATCGGAACGACAAACATTGCCAGCTTTCCGAATGCTTTATGAAACTGTGGGAGCAGTTCTGCTTTGACTTTCTCGTCTCCCAGCTTTAATGCTTTAATATATACGCTCAGCGCAATACCAAGATAATACAGTAACGCGGGAGCAACTCCGACTGCAACGATGTAGATGTAAGGAATTCCTGTCCATGAAGCAATAATGAAAGCTGCCGCGTTCATGACAGGCGGAAGAATCGCACCTCCTGTCGATGCTGCCGCTTCACATGCTGCTGCAAACTCCGAGGGATATCCTCTTTTCTTCATCAGAGGGATTGATACGGCGCCTGTCAAGGTAATGTTTGCTGCCACGCTTCCGGTGATAGAACCAATCAGACCACTGGAAATTACAGCAACCTGCGCTCCGCCGGAACGAATTTTTGTAGATGCCACCATAGCAGCATCCATGATTGTGCTGATCGCTCCAAATGCCTCCATCAAGCCGCCAAAGATGGTAAATAACACAATCGTATTTGCAGATACTGATGCAAGCATACCGTACACACCGGTAAAGTTTGTTGTTACATATGTGATCAAACGGGAAAAGCTTAAACCAGAGTGATAAAAAATACCGGGCATATATTTTCCAAAATATCCATATGCCAACGCGATTATGGAAATAACCGGGATTACCCAACCCCATGTCATCTTAGTGGCAATCAAAATGACAACTAAGAATACTGCTCCAGAGAACACTTTATCAAACGGCTGTCTGCCAATGCTCATCTGAAATCTTGTTGTATTAAAGTGGATGTAGGTAGCAGCCGCTACACTTGCCACAAGAAGGATAATCATAAAAGCACTGCGCGCTTTATCTTTTGTTTGTGTTAACTTAATAGCCTGTAAAAAAATGATTGCAAGAGAAAACGCAATATGTAAGTTGATATGCTGCTCTGCAGACAGCATGGTGAAATTTGCCGCCAGTAGTTGATAACAGCTCATAATAATCGCAATCACGATAACCGCTTTATCAATCCATATTTCTGTTTTCGTTTTTTCAATCATTGTCGCTTCATTCACTTCCGACATTTTGACTGCCTCCAAATTTAAGTCTCTAAATTATTCTCCGTATACTCTGAAATTATCACTCCACATGTTTGCTTCTTTTAAAGCTTTCGCTGCGCCTGGATGGAACGGAATATCCTCCGTACAGGCCTTCATTGCAACATCATTAAATTTATCAAAATAAGCAGAGATTTTCTTTAAATCTTCAACATGATCGATTGCACACTTTGTATATTTATATACATCATCCTCGCTCACATCTGCTTTAAAGATAACCACACCGCTATTAGCTGCTGCTAAATATGTTTCACCTGCCGGAATAGTTGCGCATTCCTCACTTGTCAAGATTGCGCTTCCAATACCAGAATTCATGCCTTTTACTTTTTTCTCAACTTCCGAAGACATATTCAGAATACGGATTGGATTCGTTGCTTCTGTTTCAACGATACCGCTAATCGGGCTTCCATTCGCATATGATCCAACAAATGCATCAATTCGGCCATCTTTCAGAGCTGTATAGCCTTCACTCCATGTAAAGTAATCCACTTTAACTTTATCCTTAATTCCATATGCATCTAATACAAGGTTGAGTACCATTGTCGAACTGCTTGCTGCCGGTGGAAATCCAATGTGCTTGCCCTCAAGATCTTCATATGTTTTGATATCAGACTTATCGAGTACAACAATCGGCAACGCCCAGGTAACAAAACCAAATCCCTGTAACATATCTTCTTCCGGAATTGCTACTGAAAATGGCTCTGCACCATTCTTAGCATTTACCAAATCGATCGTTCCTGAATAACCCGCCTGCAGATCTCCACTATCAATCAAGCTGATAATCTCCGCACCGCCTGAAGTTGTAACAGTAGATGTTCTTAAATCTGTATTGGAATTTACCACGGATGATAATGCCTCAAGAACGACATTATCCGTTCCACCTACAGAACCAGTGCCAAAGCTTAAAATGTCTCCGTTTCCTGCCGGTGCTGCCGCCTGTGTGCTGTCGGCAACCGGTGCTGAAGATTCCGCCGTATTGCCTGCTGTTATCGCTCCTCCTGAAGAACAAGCCGCTAAGCTTAAAACCATTGCACATGATAATGCTACTGAAACTACCTTTCTCATAAGTGAACCTCCCTGAATTGAAATAGTATAGTTACTGCTCCTAGAAATACCACTAAAAACAAAATACTGGTTTTGTGCATTTTGCACTTTTTTTAATTGTATTCATTGATATACTTGTGTCTATAGTCAAAATATAGCACACTATTTTATATTAGTCAATACTATTATTCATTTTAGTATACCATTTCACCGAATAGTCGATTGTCTTTTTTGAAAGAGTGTGTTATGATAGAAATATAACATACCATTCGTGATCAAATTAGCAATTGTACTCAAAACCACAATTTAGTGTACCATTATAAAAATCGGGAGGATAACTATGGATACTGGAATTGCCAGAAGCGAACAAGTATATGAACATCTTAAGAATTTAATATTATCAAGAGCCTTAAAACCCGGAGAAAAAATCCCCGAAGCTAAATTAGCTGCTCAGTTTGGGTTAAGCCGCACACCAATACGTGAAGCTATTAAAAAATTAGCCAACGACGGTATCGTCACCTTATATCCCAATCGATTCGCTGAAGTCAGTGTTCTTCCGCAGAATTGGTTACAAGAAGTCGGCATGGTCCGCCTGTCTCTGGATATTGTAGCTGCCCATCTTGCAATTCTATATGGAAGCAATTACGATTATTCTATTATGCAAAAGCTTAATGAGGAATGTCATGAAGCAACGCTCGCCGGTGACGTAGCAACGCGCATAGAAAAAAACTGCGCTTTTCATCTGGATTTAAGCCGAATGAGCAGAAATGACGAATTATACGAAATCCAGAAAAAATTGTACCTGAAATTAGAATTTGTCCAAGCCTGTAATTATGACAATATCGAATCTACAGAAGGTCAATATCGTCAGCACTGTCAAATGATTCAGGCCTTATATAATCGAAATGAAAGCATGCTGATCAATATTCTTTCTGACCATTTAAAAAAATTTCACAATCTTGGTGATATGACTCCTATCATGGGAAGTATTCAGGGAATCTTTAAAGCTTAGTTTTCTATGAATATTTTTAACATCCGATCTGCGAAATTCCCCCGCTTCTAAGCGGAGCGAAGGCGGCGAGATGGACAGCGGCATATCATGATGCCATATGTAAAGCAGGAAAATACCGGTCATAAACCGGGCCAATCTTCCTTGATGTCTCGAAGTGTATCAATAGTTCCTGTAACGTAAT
>CATZVV010000044.1 GCA_958425285.1 uncultured Lachnoclostridium sp.
ATGTCTTTTCTTAATTCATTATTTTCTAACAGTTTCTTCATTGCCATATATAATCCATCTTCATCACCAACATTAACTAACAATCCATTTTTCTCATTTCTGATCACCTCATCGGATCCTGCACAATTAGTTGATATACAAGGAATTCCCATCATCATTGCTTCTAATAATGCATTAGACAATCCTTCGAAATCTGAAGATAAGACAAACATAATCGCATTTCTAATTCTATAATGAACATCCGGCACATTGCCCATAAATTCAACTCTGTCCAAGATACCTAACTCTTTTGCTTCACTCACCAACTCGTCAAGCAATCCACCTTTTCCATATATCTCTAAATTTATGTTGGAATAATCTGAATGTAATTTTGCAAACGCTCTGAGTAATAATGACTGGTTTTTCTGCGATTCTAATCTTCCTACGGTAACTATTTTATTGTCCTTTTGATCTTCTGCCTCACATGCTATCTCTACTGGGTTTACTATAATCTTACTTTTATCCTTTATCCTTTTTGAAAAACAATTCTGTGCCCTGTTAGTTTGAAACACAATCTTATCAGCAAAAGGGTACAGTAATCTTGTCAATGCAATATCTATTTTACTTCTTCCATCACTTGACGGATCGTTTCTCTCAGAAATTAAAATATCGCGTTTTAATCCCATACATGCTATTAATGTAAAAATGTTAACATACATAGAAAAAGCTATCACATGTTCAGGATTTGTTTCTTTAACAAATCTTCTTATCCCCCGGATCCAATACAAAATGTTTTTTTTACGAGGCATATCGTTTCTCACTAAGGACACAATTCTCACATTATCATGTAGCTCATATCCACACTCATCTAACAACAAAACAATAATGTCAACCATATACCCTTTGTGTGCATACATATTTGACAGTCTCGCTATTACCCTTTCCGCGCCATCTCTAGCCATACCAATATGTACAAAACAAATATGTTTTTCCATTTATTTCTCTCCCATTGCATTAAGCATTTCTGCATATTCACCCATGTTAACACTTTTTAATCTATATCTGCTTTTCAATTCAGAATAATATACAAGCACTTCCTCTAATTCTGCTAGCATATGCTCTGTGTTTCTCCCGAAGTTATGAGGATGCCACCACAAATGAAACATTCTTCCGTCCTTTGCGGCTCTTAACATTTGTCCTTTTATTCTAGCTATTTTCATCTTTTCCATCAACAAATGACCTGAATATGGTCTAAAAAACCTACTTGCAGGAACATTTATCACCTTATCAGCTCTTTCACAAATGTTATAGGTAATAGACCCGTACAACGGAAAATATGAATCCAAGTAGCGACCAACCTGCTGTATTTTCATAGACAAACCTTTTCTCATAGGATCATATCCTTTTGAAGGATTTCCTCTATAGCACGATAACCCATATTCAGAAATCACTTCGATACTCTCATCAGTGTACTGATTTCGTGGAAAAACTATACTTTTGCAATCTACACCATATTTTTTATGCATTATTTCCTGTGCAGCAGCAATATCAAATGCGAAGCTATCTCGGTCTGCACCGTCTTCTGTGCAATAATAGTGTGAATATGTATGTGTTCCAAGTTCTTGCCCATTTGTCTCAAGTATTTGTTTAATTAAGCTCCCCCCATAATGATACTTATCATCCATCTCCGATTCTCCTATTCCTGCAAGATGCTGATAAGCCGAACATATTTTATTTTTGAAATCAGGCGTTTTTAATGGGATGTTCTCAGTCAATTCTTGTTTATTTTCATTCATCATCAAACCAACTGTTGCCCATGTTGCATGAACACCATATTGGTCAAAAAGTTTTAATATCTGTGGAATCGCATTGCGTCCACCTTCAACAAAGCATCTATATTCATTACAACTTGGTAAATCCTTCACTCCCCACAACAATTCAAAATCCAGGGAAATAATAAAGTGTCCATCTGTTCTCATAGTTTGTCCTTTTTCAGTATCTTTATGGTTTCTTCAACTACTTTTTCCTTATCAAAAATTGCCTCCATATGCTTGCGTCCAGCCAATCCCATCATCTTTCGCTCATCATATGAAAGAATAGAAAATTTCTTCATTATTCTATACAAATCATCTGCATTCATTCTATCTACAAGATAACCCGTCTTACCATCTACAACAGCCTCAAGACAACCATGGATATTACTAGTAATTACCGGTCTTCCACTAGCCGCACTTTCAAGGTTTGTATTTGCCATTCCTTCATGCCAAGAAGGCAGGACAAAGCAATGACATTTTTCTATGAACGGTCTTACATCCTTTTGATAACCGTAATAATGCAGCCACCCCTCAGACTCATACTTATCAATTTTCTCTTTATAGTTCTCTTCATACCCTCCAAGAACATCCAACTCACAATTGACACCATCTGATACAAGCTTTTGCATTGCTACAAATAATTCATCAATTCCCTTCTCTGCCATGACTCTACCCATAAATAAAAACTTAATTACTTCACCTTCCGGATACTCAGTTACTTGATACTTTTCAAGATTAACTCCAGCACCGTTCAGTGTATAAGTTTGATTCTTTTTGACAATTTTCTCATTGATAAAAATCTGCCTATTCTCTTCGTTCTCGAAAAAAACTACTTTTGCCTTTTTGCAACTCACCTTATTCATGATGGTCACAATTTTTTTCAGCACACCACTATTTTCAAATGCAGTACCTAGACCAGTAATATTTACCACATAAGGGATATGAGCTAATCGACAAGCAAATCCACCATAAACATTTGGCTTAATCGTGTATGTAATTACAAGGTCAGGTTTTTCTTTCTTTAATATCTTTCTATATGTTCTAAATAAACCGCAATCATTAATCGGATTTATACCTCTTCTATCCACAGGCGTATCGATGAACTTACATCCCATCACCTTAAGGGGTTCAACTAGCTCACCATAAGGCAATGAAATAATGATCTCGTTTTCCTTGAGTAGTTCTTCTATTAATTCTTTTCTAAACTGATACAGGCCTACATCATAATTAGCCAAGATCATCACACGCATTATTACTTTATCTCCTCCGCTGGAATACCAACATATGTTCCAGGTTCTTCTATATCCTTAATTACTACTGCACCAGCACCAATCATACATTCTCCGCAGATATCCACGTTATTGCTTACAGTTGCACCAGCACCAATCCAAGTCTTTTTTCCAACCGAAACAGTTCCGCATAGATGGGCACCAACAGAAACATGAACGAAGTCCTGGACAACACAGTCATGATCAATCGATGCCCCAGTATTAACAATACATCCTTTGCCGATTATCACATCGCTGTTAATCACAGCTCCCGCCATTACTACCGAGCCCTCACCAATCTTTACTCTTCTACTGATCACTGCTTCAGGGTGAATTAAAGTAACAACGTTCTCAAGTTTCTCCTGAATTCGTGCTCGAATCTCTGCATTCCCGATAGCAACAATTTTGTCACCATCCAACTTCGCCGCTTCACAACTCTTTCCAACCACAGGAAATCCTGCACACTCATTGATGCACTCGTCATCATCTAGGAAGACAATCTCCTTATAAGCATTTCTTTCAGCGATGTCAGCGATTACTTTTCCATGTCCACTAGCTCCAATAATCACAAGTTTCTTCAATTCGGCTCCCTCCATGTACTGGTTACCCCAACCGGAGTACCCATAAACTCTTCCATCGTTGCGGATGTCTCAGAGCTAATGCCCTCTCGTTTCAACACAGTCATTACTGTGTCACAAATAATCTTCACATCACCCCAAAATGTAATGTGCTTTGTATACCAGACATCCATAGCAAACTTATTCTCCCAAGAGACACCATTTCTACCATGAGCCTGTGCATAACCGGTCAAACCCGGCCTTACATCATGACGATGATGCTGCTCCTCATTGTATCTATCCAAGTATCTAACAAGCAGTGGTCTTGGACCTATTATCGATAGATCCCCCTTTAAAATATTGAAAGCTTCAGGAATTTCATCTAAACTCGTCTTTCGAAGAAATCTCCCATATTTATTCAAACGAAATTCATCTGGAAGAAGTTCTCCATTCTGATCTTTACGATTGTCCATTGTACGAAATTTAATGAGTTTAAATATCTTCTCATCCTTTCCTAGACGTTCCTGAATAAAGAATGGATTTCCTCTCATAAAAACAGCTCCAAGAATAATAAGAACCACATACAGCCAACTGAAAACAATCACGGCTGCAAGTGCACAGATTAAATCTATTGGTCTCTTAAAATATTTTTCATAAGGCCCATATGGTTTGTGCATTTCTTTATCTCCCACTACAAATCTCTTAAAAAACTACTATATTACTCGAAACAAGCTCTAATAACTTCAATAATTCTTTCCTGCTGCTCTATTGTCATTTTGTTATCAGATGGTAAACAAACTCCTCGATGGAAAATGTCAGCACCAATATCTTTAATTCCACCGGCTATATATGCATTTGTTTTTGCTCTACCAGTTCCATTTACTGTCACAAACTCATGCATTCTATACATTGGCTGCATATGCATAGGTTTCCAAATTGGTCTTCCTTCTGCATTAATGCTAGTAATTGCATCCAAAATTTCTGTTGGACAGCTTTTTCCAGCTTCTGCTATGTACAAAGCTTCTGTTTCACTTCTAACCTGTTTACACATTGCATCCTCATCAATCAACAGGCAACTTAACCAATAGTTTGGTTCAGCCTTTGATTCATCGAATGGAGTCACCTTAATCGGAAGCGCTTTTAATCCTTCTTTATATCTCTCATAGATTGCCTTTTTCTGTGCTATATGATCTGCCAAATGATCATACTGATCTCTAATTACTCCGGCTATTACATTGCTCATGCGATAGTTGTAACCAACCTCTTCATTTTGATACCAAGCTGCATTTTCTCTTGCCTGAGTAGACCACTTACGTGCCTGATTTGCATCCTCCAAAGAATCTGTCAATAAACATCCACCTGCAGAACCAGTAATAATTTTGTTTCCGTTATAGGATACTGCGGCATAATCTCCATAAGATCCACACTGCTTTCCTTCCCAAGTTGCCCCCATAGCCTCTGCAGCATCCTCAACTAACAATGCCCCATGGTTTTCACAGATTTCCTTAATCCGTTTAATATTCCCAGGGAAGCCGTATAGTTCTGCATAAACAACAAGTTTTACTTCTGGATACATCTCAAATGCTTTTTCTAAAGCAACCGGGTCCATTCCCCATGAATCATATTCCGTATCAATAAAAACAGGAATACCGCCTTCATATACAACAGGATTCAATGTTGCATTGAACGTCATGTCCGTACAAAATACTCTTCTATTATTTAAAGCTCCTACTCCAACAGGTGGCTTACCGTACAATCTTTCTCCTGCTAATTTCATACAAAGATGCAGTGCGGCAGTACCACAAGATAGTGCTACAGCATATCTTGTTCCAGATGTTTCTGCAGCCACTTTTTCTACTTCATTAATATTTTTGCCAACAGTGGACATCCAATTGGTCTCATAAGCTTCCATCACATAACGCATGGAATCCGGGTACATTGTTGGTGAAGAAAGCCATACTTTATTTTCGAATTTTTTGAATCTACTATTGTTTACAAAAGCCATTTCTTATACTCCTTACAACTTCATCTTTATATCCTGAAAATATTTCACACACTATCTCGACATAACCAACAAACTCCATAATGAAGAATCTTGCCAGTACAATTCCCCGTTTAAACTACTGCTCATTACCAAGAGATGTGAACAAAACTGCTCCCTGCTCTGTCTCAGTTCCCATTGAAACCATGCTTGTAGTTTTCACAATTGTTCCGGATTTAAATGTGCATCCATCTCCTATGAAACAATATGGTTCAACCACTGAATTGGCTCCAATAACTGTCGCAAATCCGATTTCACTTCCACAGCCAACAACTGCTCTCGGCTCAACAATACATCCAGAATGTAAGCCCGCAGAAGGCGAAACTGTAGAATCCATATGAGCCAAAACTGGAATGTTATATAATGCTTCAAGTCTCTTATTCCATTCAAGTCTTTCTGCACCATCATCACAAGCCGCTATAGCATACATATAGTCCGGATAAAATGTATCTACTTCTTCTAACTTACCGATAGCATCTACTCTGTCATTATCAACAAAAGAAATCTCCTCGAAGCATCCCATTGACTCCGCAATTTCCTTCACATAATCTCCATATCTTTTTGAAGCAACAATTAATAATTTCTTTCCCATTTTCAACTTTCTCCTCACAAATTATTTTTTTGCAAATCAGATAATCTCTCTAACACGACAAATAGCCTGTGAATGTTCTATTTAAAGAGCATCCGCAGGCTAAGTCAAACCTCCTTATCGTAATTTTTCTTACTTATAGTGTGGGTCAAAATAAGCATCCAAGAAACCATTCTCTTATAATAGGTTTCTCTGCTTAATCGACACAACCATAAAGAAAAATCATCATAACCAGATTCGACTAAGCCAGCGAAACCCTTGTAAAATCAAGGTTTTTCTTGGTTGTCCCTATTATACCGCTATCTCCCTTCACAATATTCCATAGCTGAGGTAACTCGTCTAAACTCGTTTTTCTGAGAAAAGCGCCTGCCTTCGTAATTCTTGGATCGCCTGCAAAACTAAACACCCCGCTACCCATGTTCTGTGCATTTTGTACCATGGTACGGAATTTATACATATCGTAAGGCACTCCATCCTTACCGATTCGTTTCTGTTTAAAAATGACTGATCCCTCCGAGTCTAGTTTTACCCATATGGCAATAATCAAAAGCAATGGCGATAAAACAAACAACATCAGAGATGCAATAATTGTGTCGATAACTCTTCTTACTGCAAAATACATTTATTTCCCCTTCTTCATTTCAACGATTCTAGCAATGTTCCTAACTACTTCTTCCTGGTTTTCTTTAAAATCAGTCATGCCGCTGACCTTTTCCTCGTAGGCACGTAACGCACCCATATTCTCCTGAAAAACCTTTTCAATCTTACCAATATCGTTCATCTTAAACACATCACAGAAGCTTCTGGATAAGATAGCTCTTGTGGATCCCAGACGGTAATGCTCCATGATTACCTTTTCAGCTGGCAGGTCTCCGGTTCCAAGTCTGGCGATACCACCAAACCCATAAGGGATTCCTTTTTCTCTAATCTTTCCACACAGCATTTCAACAGTTCCGTTGGCTAAAAGCTCGAACATGAAAGTCATGCCATAAGAGAGGTGGAGATCGTTAAGACCGATGTGAATTTCATCCATGCCACCATTTTCCAGCACCTCATCCAAGCATTCCGCGGCTTCTTTGGTTTCAAGAAGAATCGTGGTCTTACACCTTCCATCCACGACAGAAAGAAACTTTGTAACCTCAGCAGCAGATTTCCACATAGGAAGCATGATGATATCTGCTCCTGCAATTACAACATCCTCTATTTCTTTCTCCGAATTCTCATTCCACGGATTTACTCTTACCAGCATCTCTGAGGTGGAAAGAAGCGGTTTTATCCTTCTCACATCATCCACCGTGTGATTAGACTTGACCGTATTCATCCCTTTTTGACGCTCTTCTTTTCCCAGCGTCTCTAAATCAATCCAGATTCTATCTACTCCGTACTTCTCAGCAATCAGAGCAACATCTGGCCTGTTAGTTATGTACATTAATTTGAGCGCCATTTCTTCCCTCGTTCTTCCTTTCCCCTAATCCGCATCATCCCCGGTGCATAGCTCGTTTCTATGCTGCCTTCGTGATGTATTCCATTTATTGGTTTTTCTTTTTTGAGACGATCTCCGCGACTTTGCGCTTGACGGCTTTTCGGTTTTCCTCGAAATCTTCCTCCGTTGTAGTTGTAAAGTCCCTTTCACAGTCTCTGAGTCGTGCCATATTCTCAGCAAATATAACCTCTATAGTTTTCAAATCCTTGATTTCCTCTGCATTGCAGAAGCTCCTGGAGAGAATCGCACGGGTTGAACCCAGTCGATAATGCTCCTTAACAATCCACTCCGCTGGCAGCGTACCTTCACCTATTCTTGCGATGCCACCAAAGCCATAAGGAATACCGGTGGCTGCAATCTTCTTGCACAGAGATTCCACGGTGCCGTTGGACAGCAACTCGAACATGAAGGTCAGACCATAACTCAGATGCAGGTCATTCAGTCCGATGTGGATTTCATCAAAGCCGCCCAACTCAAGCACCTGGTCAAGGCACTCTACCGCTTCCTTTGTTTCCAGCAGCAATGTGGTCTTTACCCGGCCATTGACAAAGCCGAGAAACTGCTTCACATCATCCAAGCTTTTCCACATGGGCAGCATAATCATGTCTGCACCAGCAGCGATGACCTGATTGATTTCCTCCTCAGAACCGGGGTTAATCGGATTGACCCGCACCAGTACCTCCGAGGTAGTCAGAACATTTGAGATTACCTCAATATCGTGTATGCAGTGGTGGGATTTCACGGTATTCAGATTTTTCTGACGTTCTTCCTTGCCCAGCGTCTCCAAATCAATCCAGACCCTCTGAACGCCATTCTTCTCTGCAATCTGAGCTACCGTTGGATCATTGGTAATGTACATGAGCGCCAAGGGTGTCTGTAATTCAATAACCAGACGATTGTTCTTGACGTACATTGCCTTCATGGCATGATGCTCTGTTATATGTTTAGCCGCTTGTTTGCCATTGGCGCACTTGCGGTGAACACCGTTGATTACCAGCTCCACTTCGCTGGTTGCGTATTCCACCATAGCGCTGACGGTCATGGAGCCCCAGGATTCCTGGAAATAACCAACATAATCCTGAACTTCCAGATTCAGCTCATCGCAGATTTCACGCACACGCTTACGAACCACACCCGGCATGGTTGTGTCCGCCAGTATGACGCTTTCAACCCCATAGGTTTTCGTTGCATCTGCAATAGCGTCCACACCGCCCACCACAGGAATTCCTTCCATCATGGTTCCGAAGCTGTATTCACGGAAATCAATCATGCAGACTGGGGTCATCGCCCGGTTCTGGTCGCGTTCCATGTGGCGAAGCACCTGATGAGCAGTCTCGCCAACGCCTACCACCATGACTTTCTTTGATGGTCCACCGCTACGCCTTCTGGCTCTTGAGCGCTCCATCTCCAACATCAGCATTCGGAAGGAAAGCCGACTGGCCACAATCAAAGCCAGCTGAATGATCGCACCAAGCGCATAATAGGTTAATGGCATCCGCGTGGTGATCAGCAGAGTACCTGCAATATGTCCCACGCAGGTCACGATGTTCGCCATCAGGATTCGATTCAGGTCCTCCGTACTGGTGTATTTCCATCTACGGGTGTACAACCGGAATCCGCTGAAAACGATCAGGCAGAACACTGTGTAATAAGGTACAAACTTCCAAAACTCCGGGACATACCTGACTGCCCACTCATTGAATTCATTGTTTACATAAAATCGAATCACCAGGGCCATGTAATAAGCCAGATTCACGGCAACGGCATCAAATAGAACCAGTGCCAGTTGGATCAGATTAGAGCGAGTTAACGCCCATTTCTTCTTTCCAACCTCCCCCATGGGAATACCTCCTCAATATTTCCACATTTTCAGATTTATATCGAAACAATCTGTCCGAAAACAGACTTTAGTTCTTTTATGAACGACAAATAGCCCACCGCCAGACATGACGTGTGAGCTAAGTCAATTCCTCCTTATAAGATTTTCTACTCAGGATTGTGGGTCAATTCATGAGTATCCAAGAAGCCATCTTCACCTCTCGGATTCTCTGACCTACTCCAGTTTCCGTAGAAAATTTCAAATAACGGGACTGACTTAGAGCCGAAAATCCTTGTAAATTCAAGGCTTTTTCTTGGTTGTCCCTATTATACAGCTATCACCTCATCACCAGGACCAACACCCAAAAGTCTTAAAATTGATTCCAGACACGCAGTCGCTGAATTAAGACAGACTGCCTTATCCACATTACAAAAGTCTGCTATTTTTTTTTCGAATAACTTCGTCCTAGGTCCAGTAGTTATCCAACCACTTTGTACTGCCTCTACAATTTCATTTATTTCATCCGCGCCAACATCTGGTGGACTAAATGGTATCTTT
>CATZVV010000045.1 GCA_958425285.1 uncultured Lachnoclostridium sp.
CAACCCTTAAATTCCTCCGTAACCTGCTCCGGTGTTAAAATAAGATGACCTTCTGAAATGGTAAACTGACGTACACGTGTCAAGCCATGCATTTCACCAGACTCCTCATTTCGGAACAGGGTAGAGGTTTCCCCATAACGGCATGGCAAATCACGATAACTTTTCTGACTTGCCTTGTACACATAATATTGAAATGGACACGTCATTGGACGCAAAGCAAATACTTCATCATCCTTTTCTTCGTCTCCCAGTACAAACATTCCTTCCTTATAATGACCCCAATGATCTGAAATCACATAAAGATCACTTTTCGCCATTAACGGTGTCTTCGTCCGCATATAACCCCGTTTTGTTTCCTCATCCTCAATCCACCGCTGCATGGTCTGAATCATAGTAGCACCTTTTGGCATCATAAGTGGAAGCCCCTGTCCAATTACATCAACAGTTGTAAACAACTCCATTTCCCGTCCCAGCTTATTATGATCCCTCTTTTTAATATCTTCCAGATAATCAAGGTATTCTTTTAATTCATCTTTTTTCGTATATGCTGTTCCATATACACGGGTAAGCATTTTATTGTTCTCATTTCCCCTCCAGTATGCTCCGGAAGAAGAAATCAATTTAAACGCCTTAATCGGTTTGGTCGTCATCAGATGTGGACCCGCACAAAGATCTGTAAAATCACCCTGTTTATAAAAAGAAATCACTGCATCTTCCGGCAAATCCTCAATCAATTCCACTTTATATGGCTCTTCTTTTTCCTTCATAAACTGAATTGCCTCTTCTCTTGGAAGCGTAAAACGTTCCAAATCTACACCCTCTTTTATAATCTTCTTCATTTCCTTTTCAATTTCATCAAGGGCAGCACGGTCCAGACTCTGCATGTCAAAGTCATAATAAAAACCTGTATCGATGGAAGGTCCAATTGCCAATTTTGCTTCCGGATAAAGCCTCTTCACTGCCTGTGCCAACACATGGGATGCCGTATGGCGATAAGCTTTTTTTCCAGCCTCAGAATCAAACGTCAAAATATTCAATTCATGTTCGCCATCAAGCGTAGTACGCAAATCAACAATCTCACCATCTACCTCTGCAGCACATGCAACTCGTGCCAGACCTTCACTAATATCCTTTGCAATATCAATAATTGACATTGGTTTGGCATATTCTTTGCTAGAACCATCCTTTAAAATAACTTTCATCGTTTCATTCATTCCTTTCTGTCTGATTTTCGGTAAAAAAGAAACCGGCCAATGACCAATTCACTTTTCGATCAAATAAAAAAGCCCCATCCCTTTTAAACGCATCTACGTTTAAAAGGGACGAGGCAAAAAATATCGCTCGCGGTTCCACCCTCTTTAGTGCATATGAACACTCAGCTTCATTTGATGATAACGGAATCACCGGACCGGATTGGGGCCACTCAGAGGTAGTCTTCATATGCTTCTCATCAAGGTACTTCCAGCCATGGTACCTCTCTCTGTCATGTTCCACATACTACTCTTCTCTTCTACGTGTTCTTTTTCTCATTATAGGCATGAAATTTTAAAATGTCAACGAAAAACTTCAATATCGTCTATAGCAATACCATATTGTCACGGCTTTAATATATTACTTGTACTTTGGATGACTTCATGAACCTGTCTGGCAATCTGTGATACAACAGCCATAGACTGCTGAATTCCCATGCTGTTATCCGATGCCTGATTTACATTTCCAATTGTACTGTTAACTGCACCCAGCAATTCATGAATGGTAGCTTCAAAGCTATATAAAACCTCGTTGATTTCTTCAATTGCACAATGAATCGCTTCATCGTTCTCTTTCGCACTTCCGACCGAATCTCTGGAATTTTCGGACAAATTTTTAATATTGGCTGCTACAACAGCAAAACCTTTCCCCGCCTCTCCTGCTCTTGCTGCCTCTATAGCCGCATTTAAGGAAAGAAGATTAATCTTCCCGGCAATACTTTCTACATCCTTTGTCATATCATTATATTTTTCTACACTCTGATTAATATTCTGTACAGCGTCCGCAATATTCTCGTTCAATTGATTTAATTGATTCATATGATCTGCAACACGCCCCATTTCGTCAGAGCTTTTTTGTCCTGATTCCCGAATTTTATCAGCCTCTTCTTTTACATTCTGTATGCTATGTTCTAACTCAACAAACACTTCCATCAATTCTTCATTCATTGTTAATACACGCTGATTGATAGAATTGACCTGCTGCCTCTCCTGGCGAATTGTATTCATCACATATTGGTGACAGTTTTCCTTTTCATTAATTCCACGGGCAAGTGCAATGGCCATCTCACGACAGGATTTATAACCGCAGGAATGACAATCAAAATGTTTTTCAACTTCCGTCGTTTTGCCAAGTACTCGAAAAGACTTCTCAATATCCGTTTCTGACACTTCAACACTGTTGACTGTATGTGGCTGGTAAACACGAATAAAATCATTTAATTCCAATTGCTTATCAAACATTGCAAACTGCTTGTCCATACCCTTTTTTGTAACATTCTCTTTTCGGCTTTTTCGTGCATAGTGTTCTACATCATGCATAATATCATTCATAACAAAACGATGATAATTTACACCGGTGGCCGGTCCTCCGTTACACCCGGTTTCACAATTTAGTACATCAAATACAACTGGTAGTTTTTGTTCATCCTGCTCCAGATAAATCTCCAAATCACTATATAACCGATCTACACCTTCTGAGGTAATCACTTTCATATCCGGTTTATGAATCAACAGATTTGTCATCAGCCCTCCCGGTTTTGAATAAATTGCACCCTCCATTCCGGGCTGCTCATCAAATTCAAATTCACTGTAGATTTTCACCTGTGGAAGATTGACCCCTTTTTCATCAAAATATTTTTTTAAATGATCCATTGTAACGTTATAATCAACAAGTCCGGTTTCCCTAAACTCATCAATCTTTGCAATGCATGGTGATAAGGCTGCAAGTTTTCCTTTAAAACCCAAAACCTTTCTTATGTAAATTGCGCTGCACAGCATCGGACTCTGAATCGGGGAAAGATAAGGAATCAACTCCTGCTTATGTCGTAATATATAATTAACGACAGCCGCACATGGCTGGGATATTACTTTTTTTTCAGGTTTTTTCTCCAAATACTTTAGATGCGCCCACGTACATATATCTGCTCCAAAAGATACATCATAAATTGCTTTTACCCCATTATTTCTCAACCACTGAAGTGCATGCCTCCAGTTTCCATCAAACGCAATTTTAATTGATGGAGCAGCAATCATGGCAATTTCCTCTCCATCTTGCAAATCAGTCAAAAACTGCTTTATATCATCTGTAAAGCTCCTTGCCCGATGAGTACAAGCTTTAATACAGGCCCCACACTTAATACACTTTTCATCATCAATTGTAATGCGAAGATTCCCCTTCTCATCTAATTTCGCTACATTCGCATCTCCGGCAGGACAATTTCTGACACATGCATTACAACCAACACATTTTTCCACATCCACTTGAATAATGCTCATTCAAATACCTCCTTTTTACAGCGGACTTATAATCTCCATGTTATAATTCTACTATATTTATAAGCAGCAATCAATTTCTTTTTCTCTTTTTCAACACTTTTTGACACTTTTTTCTTTCACAATGTTAATTCAATTGATAATTTATGTCTGTTATGCTATATTATAATGTAAATAAATTTTATAGAATAAAGGAGCCAAAGGCATGAAGGCAATAAAACCGTATGTAGAGATTATAGATATGAACCATTATGATGAAATCATTAAAAAAATAGAGAAAATTGGACGAGTATGCTATAAAAGTGAAGCTAACATTTCAGAAGATTCCGCAGAACGTTTTATTTCCAATATTATCCGGCGCGGACACGAATCTGTAATTGAACACGAAGCAATCACTGTAAGGATGGTCTGCGACCGTGGAGTAACACATGAAATTGTGCGTCACCGTATTGCCAGTTATAGCCAGGAAAGTACACGTTATTGTAATTATATGGGGGATAAATTTGATCACCAGATTACTGTAATTGATTTGGCGGGAGGCTTTGAATACGATCTTTCCAAAGAAAACGACCGTGCAAAATATGAAATATGGACAAAAGCAATGAATTCATGTGAAAAAGCTTATTTTGATATGCTTGAGCTTGGTGCCACACCACAAGAAGCACGTTCTGTACTTCCCAATTCACTAAAAACAGAAATTGTAATTACGATGAATCTCCGTTCATGGCGCAATTTTTTCCGCTTACGGTGTGATGTGGCTGCACATCCGCAAATGCGTGAAGTTGCATGTATTGCGTTGGATATTTTTAAAGAAAAACTGCCTATATTCTTTTCTGATTTATAGGAAAACTCAGGAAGGTCTGACATAACTATGTTCATTCAAAATCCCAGACCTTCCTGCAATTATTCTCTTCATCGTTTCAACAGATCTTCAATAATCTCACAGGCATCCCCAACCAATTCTGCACAGGGACGTTTTCTATAATATTCTGCCGTTCTTACTTCGGGCATTGTACCTTCCATCGCCTCTGCACGAACTGTCGGCTTATCCGTACCAAGACCAAGAAGTTCATGACAAATGATACTTCCATTCTGCTCGCGAAACTGATTTGCCATTTCTTGTACCAAATCATAATTTTCTTTCTTTGCTTTTGCATCTTTAGGCATTGTCATTCCATTCATTAAGCCTGCAATCAGAACCATACCGGAAACTGCGCCGCATACTTCACGCATTCTTCCCATTCCACCACCAAAACCAGATGCAATTCTTTTTGCCATTTCCGGCTCCACTCCAAAATCCTCTGCAAAGGTAAGTACAACTGCTTGGGAACAGTTATACCCCTGCTTAAAAAACTCCATGCCGATTTCACGTTTTGTTTTCACTATTCAAGCCTCCATTTTACCATATATTTCCAACAACAAAATCCTTTATAAGTGCAAATGCCTCTCTAATATAACTATTCAAATGGAATCCGGCAGGCGTAGCCGCCCCAAGACCGGATACATTTCCCAATCCATTATTTCGAGCCAAACGAATTCCCCGATATACATGAAATCCATTCGTTACAATTACGACGGAAGGATTCTCACCCTCCATCAATCCTTTACTAAAACTTATATTCTGTTTTGTATTCACAGCTTGATTTTCTTCGATAATACGCTCATCCGAAATCCCCTGCGCAGATAAATAGCCCGCCATCGCCTCTGCCTCGGAAACAGCTTCATCAACCCCCTGACCACCTGATACAATGATTTTAGTCTGTGGATTTTCCACCGCATAGGAAACAGCTGCATCCAAACGCTTCTTTAATATGAGAGAAGGTTGTGTCCCATTGACTTTTGCCCCCAAAACAATAAGATAATCTGCCCGCTCTACTGGTTTTTCATTTGCATGATAAATTAATATTCCTTGAATAATACCAAATATAGTAAGCCCAAAAGTAATTGCAGTGCGAAGAAAAATCTTCCATCCAATCGGCAATTGTATATCATGCCGTCTTCCATATATGATCATCCCACCACAAACTGCAAAAATCAGAGCAATCCCAATCCAAAAAAAACCGAAGGACGCAAAATATCCGCTATATATAGAAATACCTAAATAATATGCAATACAACACCCTGACAAAATAAAACAAAAGACTGCCATTTACTCTCCTCACTTCCAACGTAATAACGCAATAACAAATAAAACAACTACCATACTGATTTCATTCAGCACGGCGCAAAAAAAACCACTTACCGCCCGTTTGGCGAAAGAAACCCCTTTCATTAACAAACCGTTTGCAATCCATAAAACCAAAGCTATACCGCAAACTAAAGTAACCATTGTAGATGTACCAATCTCTTCCATATTTACCCGAAATAAAGCAATGGAAATAGCTGCTCCAACCAGATTCGTCACAATGGATACCGGATAAAACATATTGCATTTTATTGCTTTTGAAAAAAGCACGTTAATAAAACCAACCAACCCCGCAAGATATAACATATATTCCGTATAACCGAGCGTTCCTTCTTTGGGTCCGAACAGAGTAAATCCAACACCAACCAAAATAGCCAACCCTGAAATTATTAGCTTTCTCTTTATTGTAAACCATTCCTTTACCTGATTCATAATGTTCCTCCATATTCACTTTATCAAAGCTGCAAGTTCCTTTATATTGCGGATTCCCTTAAGGCGGATTCCCGAAATCTCAAGAGATTTTATATTGGCCTCAGGCATCACACACTCTTCATAACCAAGCTTCTTTGCTTCTCTCACCCGTGTCTCAGCCTGACTAATACCACGAACCTCTCCTACCAGTCCCACCTCACCAAAAAAAATTGTCCGGCTATCTACAGCATGTCCACAGTGACTTGACAGAATCGCCGCAACAATCGCAAGGTCAAGCGCTGGTTCCCGAATACGCATTCCCCCTGCCACATTAACATATGCATCACAATCCGAAAGGTGCATACCAAGCCGTTTTTCAATTACTGCCATCAACAGATTAACCCTATTATAATCCGTCCCGGCAGCTGTCCTACGAGGCAAGTTAAAATTAGTCCGACAAACCAAAGCCTGAATCTCAATCAAAAATGCCCGTGTGCCCTCTACTGTACATGCCACTACAGACCCAGATTCATTTTCCGGTCTTCCCTGCATCATATATTCAGACGGGTTCGGCACCTCAACAAGCCCGTTCCCCTTCATCTCAAAAACGCCAACTTCATTCGTAGAGCCAAAGCGGTTTTTTACACTTCTCAGCATACGGTATGCTGCCATATTATCGCCTTCAAAATATAATACCGTATCAACCATATGCTCAAGCATGCGAGGACCAGCTACATTTCCCTCCTTTGTTACATGACCAACAATAAATATTGTAATCCCTTTGATTTTTGCAATCTGTAACAGGGATGCGGTAATTTCCCGAACTTGTCCCGGACTCCCCGGTGCCGACTCCACTTTTTCATGAACCATCGTTTGAATTGAATCAATAATTACAACTTCAGGCTTCATTTCATCTACTGATGCTTCAATCTGCGACATTCCCGTTTCTGTAAACAACATCAAATCTCCACAGAACTCACCAATCCGGTTTGCCCGCATCTTAATCTGCATCATAGATTCTTCCCCCGATATATAAAGAACCTTGTGCTTCTCTGCTAAATTTCGGCACATTTGAAGCAAAAGGGTAGACTTTCCAATACCCGGATCTCCACCGACCAAAATAAGTGAGCCTGTCACAAGCCCTCCCCCAAGCACGCGATCCATTTCCTGCATACCAGTTGATATTCTACTCTCCTTTTCCATTGAAATGGATGAAATCGATTCCGGCTGACTCCGGTCTGCTCCACAGCTTTTCTGATATGTACCACTTCTTTTCTCTGCCGGAGCCTCTACCAGAGTATTCCACTCTCGACATGATGGACATTGCCCTACCCATTTAGGGGTCTCTGCACCACATTCCTTACAAAAAAAAACCGTTTTGGACCTTGCCAAATTTTTCACACCTCCAACATCTTACATATATGACAGACAGGCATACCCACCTGCGGGGCATGCCTGCCATATACTGTTTCAAATTGCTGCAATTTTTGTCCTGCGCTCCTCATATTCTCCGAACAAACACAAAAACCTCGGTATACGCTTATATTTCTATGTCTGACACTATTCACATCTGGTAACCTTTACATCTTTATTTTCACCCTCGTCAAGTTCAATACTTAAATTAAGCTTACCTCCTAAATTTGTCTTCATCTTTCCTACAGTAACCCCGGCAATCTCCACTTTGTATTCTGTTTCCGGCTCCAATTCTAATGTAATTCCGGCATCCTCATAGCTTTCTACCGAAAATTCGGTCTCAATCCCATCACTTTTAAACTTGGTTACAGAAGTTCCCGGAACAGATTCATAAACAAACAATCCATTCTTTTCCAACTTAGTAATTTCTTTAAAAGTCTTAATTTTATAAAAATCTCCCTCGTATTCAAAATCTGCTTTCTTTGTCTTTGTGTTTAACAGGTAATTTCCAAAACTCAATGAACCGTCCGTATCCTTCCGGATTAACTCTTCTACTACAGCCATTATTTGTTCTCCTCCTTCATCTCTCTTCTACACGTAAAATACTTCATCTTTATACTCATATTATATAATATTCTGTCGAATTATGCTACCGGTTTTTTGTGAATTTTTGTACATATACCTGATTATTTTTCATCGTAATGCTTACAGAATCACCAACATGCACTTCACCGTTCAGCACCGCCTCTGCCAGAGAATCTTCTACCTGATTCTGCAATGTACGACGCAGTGGTCTTGCGCCAAAATCTTTATCAAACCCTTTATCCGCAATAAAATCAACTACTTTTTTGGACACACGTAAGTCAATATCCATTTGCCGCTTTACCCGTTTTCTAAATCCATCCACCATAATTTTAGCAATCTCTGCTACATTTTCTTTTGTAAGAATATGGAATACAATCAATTCATCTACACGGTTAATAAATTCCGGTTTAAAAATTCTCTTAACCTCCTCCATCACACCTTCCTTCATGCGTTTATGTTCTTCTTCCGCATCCATAGATGAAAGGAAACCTAAAGTTTTAGGTGAAATAATTCGATTTGCTCCGGCATTTGAAGTCATAATAATTACTGTGTTTTTAAAACTGACCCGCCTTCCCTGGGCATCTGTCAGATGACCGTCCTCCAATATTTGAAGCAACATATTAAATACATCCGGATGAGCCTTTTCTATTTCATCAAAAAGGAGTACGGAATATGGCTTCTGCCGAATTTTTTCGCTCAGTTGACCGCCCTCTTCATAGCCGACATATCCCGGTGGAGAGCCAATCATTTTAGAAACGCTCTGTTTCTCCATATATTCCGACATATCAACACGTATGATATCCTTTTCTGATCCAAATACAGCCTCCGCAAGTGCTTTCGATAATTCTGTTTTTCCAACTCCCGTAGGGCCCAGAAATAAGAATGAGCCAATTGGACGTTCCGGATCCTTTAATCCAACGCGTCCTCTGCGAATCGCTTTTGCAACTGCAGATACAGCATCATCCTGTCCAACAACTCTCTTATGCAAAATTTCTTCTAGCTTTTTCAGTCGCTTTGTCTCTTCCTGAGCTAAGCGCTGAACCGGGATTTTAGTCCAGGCAGAAACGATTGCGGCAATTTCACTTTCACCAATCTCTTTCTTTGCCTTCTGCATCTTACTATCTGCGCGTTTCATTGCTTTTGCAAGTTTCTCTTCGTTCTTTTCCTGTGCTTTCTTTATCTCAAGTGCCCTTCCAAAATCTCCCTTTATAATAGCCGCTTCTTTTTCCTCAGATAATTGCTCTTTCTCTTTTTTCAGCTTTTCTACCTGCTCATCCCGCTTCAGGACTTGCTCCAAGCGATATTTTGCCGCAGCCTCATCAATCAAATCGATTGCTTTATCCGGCAGGAAACGATCATTGATATAACGTATTGAAAGATTCACTGCCGCATCAATTGCCTCATCGCTGATTTTGACTTCATGATATTCTTCATAACGACTTCTTAACCCTCTTAGCATACCAATCGTTTGAACCGCTGTCGGTTCCTCTATTACAACCGGCTGGAAACGGCGCTCCAAAGCAGCATCCTTTTCCACATGTTTCCGGTACTCATCTCTCGTAGTCGCACCAATTACCTGAATTTCTCCGCGAGCCAACGCAGGTTTCAAAATATTGGATGCATCAATCGCCCCCTCTGCACCACCTGCACCAATTACCGTATGAATTTCATCAATAAAGAGCAAAATATTACCCTCCTGTGATGCTTCCCGAATTGCCCTTTTGATAC
>CATZVV010000046.1 GCA_958425285.1 uncultured Lachnoclostridium sp.
AATTTGTTACACTAAACAGGATAATGAAGGATGACTATCATTATAACGAAGCCATTAAGACTTTGAGAACCAATATACAATTCTGTGGAAGCGGTATTAAGACAATCATGCTGACCAGTTCCCTTCCTGACGAGGGAAAAAGCGATATAACATTTGCCATGGCATCGTCCCTCGCCCAAATCGGTAAAAAGGTAGTGATGATAGATGCTGATATCCGTAAATCTGTCCTGGTTTCCCGTTACCAACTGGAGCGGGAGGTGTCCGGATTGTCGCAATATTTAAGCGGACAAAGGTCACTGGAGAATGTCATATATGATACAAATATAGAAAATTTCAGCATGATATTTGCGGGTCCGTATTCACCAAATCCGGCAGAGCTTTTGGAGGAGAGTTTGTTCGGAGACATGATTTCCAAATTAAAGGAAAGATATGATTATATTATTGTCGATACGCCTCCCATGGGCAATTTGATAGACGGGGCGATTGTGGCCCGTCAATGTGATGGAGCAGTGATGGTGATTGAAAGCGGCTCCATAAGCTACCGGCTGGAACAGCGGGTTAAGGGACAGCTGGAAAAAAGTGGATGCCGCATTTTGGGAGTGGTCCTCAATAAGGTGAATATGGAGAGAAATGGATACTACAGTAAGTACTATGGAAAATACGGGAAATATTCCAAATATGGTCATTATGGAAAATATGACAGATACGGGAAGGCAGAGGCATGAGCTGGCTCCGAAACCATAAGAATTTGGTATGCCGGCTGGCTGTGGGTGCTGCGGCCCTTTCACTTACCTGTTTTATATGGACAGGTGTGCAACTGTATCGGGACAGGAAGATCCTGGAGGCAGAGATTGCAGCCAGGAATCACGGGAAACAGTATGAGGTACAGGAAGACAGTATGTGCAGTTTTAGCGGAGATGTTGTGGAATATAAGGGAAAACAGTACAGACGCAACAGCTATGTCAAGGCTATTTTGTGTATGGGGATAGACCGGTCAGGAAATATGACGGAGAAGACCACCACTGGTTTCGGAGGACAGGCGGACGGTTTATTTTTAATTGCCCAGGATACGGTCCGGAACACGGTGAAAATATTGATGATACCACGAGACACCATGACGGATATCATGCTTACTGATTTAAGTGGAAATGAGCTGGGAAAAGACATGCAGCATCTGAATCTGGCTTATGCGTATGGGGATGGACGGGAGAAAAGCTGTGAATATATGGTGGAAGCAGTATCGGAGCTTTTTGGGGGACTGAAAATAGAATGGTATATGGCAGCTGATACCAGCGCTATTCCTGTGTTAAATGATGAAGTCGGCGGGGTTACGGTAACCATTGGGACTGATGGAATGGAATCCAGGGATCCTGCTCTGGTAAAAGGGAAAGCCGTAACACTGAAAGGTAAACAGGCGGAGATTTTCGTCCGTTACCGTGATATCCAGGTTGACCATTCTGCATTGTACCGTATGGACCAGCAGCAGGAATACATAAAAGGATTTTTTGAAGCGGTCCAGAAGCATTCTGCCAAGGACAGCGGGCTTGTAGTCAGACTGTTTGACCGGATTCAGGAGTACATGGTTACTAATATGACCAAGGACCAGTATCTTAAAGTAGCCATAGATGCAGTGGGAAGTGGAAAACTGAGAGATGAGGATTTCTACACAGTGCCTGGAGAAGGCGTGGTGACGCCCAGATATGATGAATTCTATGCTGACAAAGAAGCCGTGACGTCCATACTGCTGGAGTTGTTTTATCGGGAGATTGAATAGAAGGCGCGGCAGAGAACCGCGATACCGGCGGCGCAGTAAAATACTGCAATATCCAGCATGGTATCATGCTGTTTATTGAATATAACTACTCTTAGGAGAGAAAGGAGAGGTGAAGGATATGAAAAAGAAATGCATAGCAGCTTTAGTGCTGGCAGCAGCTCTGGCATCACAGCCTGCATGGGCTTTTGCGGCAGGCAGCGCATCCAGCAGCGGCAGTGATGGAAGCGGTTCTATTAGCTCTTCCAGCAGCAGTAGCAATAAAGGCACTACAAGCTCTAAGTCCAACACCACAGTATCTGTATCGTCTACTGGTGTCAAGACTACAGGCGCCACAACCAGTGCAAGCCCAACCGGAAGCACGATTGGAGTTGCAGTAGACACAGTAACGACTACAGGACAGCAGGTAACAACCAATTCCAAGGGAGAGGCTGTTATCGGCGACACCGCCGTTGCATTTGCAGACAGCGCGGCAGCAACAGCAGGACTTCCTTCTGATGTGGTATCGGCTATCAACGATATCAATGCAGGGAAGCCGCTGAATGAAGCTGTACAGGGGGTTGACCTGACAGGTTACAATGCCTTGACAGGAACACACGCAATCATCACAAAAGATGCGGCTACCGGCGCGGTTAAGACTGGTGCGGTAGAGGTATCCCTGTATGTGCCTAACCTGGTTTCAAACGTAAACAACGTACAGGTACTGTTCTATGACAATGCTACTGGCCAGTGGCAGCTGATTCCGGCTGTTAAGGTGGATCCGGTAACAAAAACAATAGCTGTCAATGTTCCTGGATCTGGTACATTATCCGTAGTGTATAAGAACTAGCGGCATTGAGAAAATGCTGGCCGGGGGCAGTAAATGGCTGAAGCCGTGCCCCCGGTTTTTACAGAAGTGTTTTGGAGAAAAGAGTGGTGGGAGAGAGATGTATCGAAAAGCAGATAAAGGCTGGCTGAAGCATTGTGATTTTACATTGATAGATGCAATCTGCCTTCAGGCTGCATATATTGCTGCGTATTTTATACGCCAGGGAATCCTCTGGCCATATGCCAGCCAGTTGTTCCGCAATATGGCATTAATATTTCTGTTCATACAGATTTTTGTGACCTTTTTTGGCGAGAGCTTTAAAAATGTGTTAAAAAGAGGAAAATTTAAAGAGTTTACAGAAACCATAAAGCACGTAAGCCTGATTATTCTTATTGCGGCTTTTTATCTGTTTGCGACTCAAAAAGGGAAAGAGTATTCCAGAATAACCTTAGTAACGACAGGTATTTTATATGTTGTTGCTAGTTACATAGCCAGGATATATTGGAAGAAATATTTATTGACAAGAGGTTTGGAAGGAAAAGGCAAGCGTTCTTTACTTATTCTTACATCCAAAGGAATGGTGGAAGAAGTGGTACAGAATATGCTAAATAAAAATTACGAACGTTTCCATATCATAGGCGTATCTCTGATAGATGCGGATTGGACTGGCAGAACTATAAATGGAGTAGCCATAGTGACAGACAAAAATGGGGTTGCAGAGTATGTGTGCCGCGAATGGGTAGATGAAGTGTTTATAAATCTGCCAAAGGACATGCCTTTGCCACAGGAGCTTATGGATGATTTCATTGAAATGGGAGTCACAGTACATTTGAAACTGATAGAGATGGGAATGTTAAAGGGGCAGATACAGCATGTGGAGCGTCTGGGAAGTTATACGGTTCTTACTAGCTGTATTAATATGGCGTCATGGAGACAGGCATTTTTTAAGAGGGCCATGGATATTGCAGGCGGGATGTTAGGATGTATATTGACAGGAATATTATTCTTGTTCGTGGCGCCTTGTATCTATATTCAGTCACCGGGACCAATTTTCTTTTCGCAGGTGCGTATTGGAAAGAATGGAAAGAGATTTAAATTATATAAGTTCCGCAGTATGTATATGGACGCGGAAGAACGGAAAAAGGAATTAATGAATCAGAACCGTGTAAAAGACGGGATGATGTTTAAGATAGAGAATGACCCCAGGATTATAGGCGGAAAAAGGGGAATTGGAAATTTTATCAGGAATTATTCAATTGATGAGTTCCCACAGTTCTGGAATGTGCTTAAAGGGGATATGAGCCTGGTAGGTACCAGGCCGCCTACTGTGGATGAGTGGGAGAAATATGATTTGCACCATAGAGTCAGATTGAGTGTAAAGCCTGGAATTACAGGTATGTGGCAGGTAAGCGGAAGAAGTGAGATTACGGATTTTGAAGAAGTCGTGAAGCTGGATAAGGAATACATAACTGAGTGGAGGATGGGGTTGGATGTTAAGATTCTGCTTCAGACTGTGCGGGTCGTGCTGGATAGAGGCGGGGCGATGTAGGGATGGTGAGGGAAACAAACGCAATAAGTTACTTTTGTGGTGAGATTGGAGAACTATATTAATATATTAATAGCATTATGAACAACATTTCACTTGAGAGAAGATATATTAAGGACAAACTAAGAAATTCCTTGATTTTCCCCGATTTTGGTGCAGTTTTATCAAGCTTTCAAATCGAAATTTTTTGAGTCAGCTAATAAAAGGGACGATTAAGCGGCATAAAGATGGCGAATAAGTGAACTGAAAACACATGCCCTCATGGGGTATACGAGAAAGCGACAGATGTTGTTTCACATGAAATTTAGCGTAGACCTATGTTGATGATGTTATCAGGAGGGGTAGGCACACGGCGTTGAAAATAAAGAAAGAAAAGATATTGAGGGATTAACTCTGAAGAAAAAGGATGCTATGGGCAGGGATAATACAGGCAATAAAAAACTGAAAATAGCAATGCTTGGTCACAAGCGGGTGCCCTCAAGAGAGGGCGGTATTGAAATTGTGGTGGAGGAGCTGGCGAGCCGGATGGTAGCTGAAGGCCACAGCGTAACCTGCTATAATCGCCGTGGGCATCATGTGAGCGGCGCCGAATTTGACGGCAAGCAGCTATCCGAGTACAAGGGCATCAAAATCAAGACTGTCCCGACGATCAACCGGAAGGGGCTGGCGGCGATGACATCAAGCTTCTTTGCGGCAGTTAAGGCAGCATTCGGCCATTACGATATCATCCACATCCACGCCGAAGGGCCCGCGGCCATGTGCTGGATTCCGAAGCTGTGTGGGAAGATGGTTGTAGTTACAATACATGGATTAGACTGGAAAAGAGAAAAATGGAAGGGCGGCTTCGGTTCCAAATACATAAAGTTTGGCGAGAAATGCACCGTGAAATTTGCAGATCAAATCATCGTTCTGTCGGAGGGCGTCCGGAATTATTTTATGGATACCTACGGCAGAAAAACCGTGTTTATCCCCAACGGCGTGAACAGACCGGTGAAAAGAGAGCCGGATGAAATCAGAAAACGCTGGGGGCTTGAGAAAGATAGCTACATGCATGTGGCATAATAGGAACAAGAGATAGCAGAGAATGAAAGGCTCGTCTCTTAGTTCATATTTTCTTACCCGGAAAGTGAACGAAAAGCCCGTAAATACGGGATTTTTGGCCGACATAAGGAGGGTAGGTATGCCGCAGCGGATAGATAAAATCTACCCGCTGTTTGTCGTGGTTGAAGGAAGAAAAAGTTTCAAAACCGGTTTTTGACTGGAGTTTGGATGAGACAATAGATGCTCTGATATGAGCGTAGAAGATTAAATGAGGAGTGGATACCAATGAGAACGAAAGAGGGAAAATTGAATATCGCTGTTGCGGGAACAGGTTATGTAGGGCTTTCGATTGCGACACTGCTGGCTCAGCACCATCATGTAACTGCGGTTGATATCATCGAGGATAAGGTGAATCTGATAAATAATAAGAAATCACCGATTCAGGATGAGTACATTGAAAAGTATTTAGCAGAAAAGGAATTGGATTTGACTGCAACGCTCGATGCGAAAGCTGCATACAGCGGTGCAGATTTTGTTGTTATTGCAGCACCGACAAATTACGATAGTCAGAAAAATTTCTTTGATACATCTGCTGTGGAAGCAGTGATCAAGCTGGTTATGGAATACAATCCTAATGCTATTATGGTAATCAAATCGACAATTCCTGTAGGTTATACAGCTTCTGTTCGTAAGAAGATGGGTAGCAACAATATCATTTTTAGTCCTGAATTCTTGCGTGAGTCAAAAGCACTCTATGATAATGTATATCCTTCCCGAATTATTGTTGGAACTGATATGGAAGATGAAAGATTGGTTGAAGCAGCTCATACTTTTGCAGAACTGCTGCAGGAAGGTGCAATCAAGGAAGATATTGATACTCTCTTTATGGGCTTTACTGAAGCGGAAGCTGTTAAACTGTTTGCTAATACTTATCTTGCCCTTAGAGTTTCTTACTTCAATGAATTAGACACATATGCAGAGATGAAAGGTCTGGATACTCAGCAGATTATTCAGGGCGTATGCCTCGATCCGAGAATTGGTACACATTATAACAATCCGAGCTTCGGCTATGGCGGATATTGCTTACCAAAGGACACAAAGCAATTATTAGCTAACTATGCAGATGTCCCGCAGAATATGATGTCTGCAATTGTAGAAAGTAACAGAACCAGGAAAGATTTTATTGCGGATCGTGTTCTGAAGATGGCTGGATACTATGGCTATGAAGAGGACAACCAGTACAGCAAGAGCAAGGAAAAGCCAGCTGTAGTTGGTGTCTACAGATTGACCATGAAGAGCAATAGCGATAATTTCCGTCAGAGTTCCATTCAAGGCGTTATGAAACGTATTAAAGCAAAGGGGGCAACAGTTGTAATCTATGAGCCAACATTGCAGGACGGCGATACATTCTTTGGTAGTGTTGTTGTGAATGATCTGGCGAAGTTCAAGGAAATTAGTAATGCGATTATAGCAAACCGTTATGATAGCTGTTTGGATGATGTAATAGAAAAAGTTTATACAAGAGATATTTTCAAACGAGATTAAGGGGATGGGGTAGTATGACAGAGGCAAAAGTATCAATTATTACGCCAACTTGGAATAGCGAAAAGTATATTCTACAGACAATAAGATCTGTTCAAAATCAAACATATCAAAATTGGGAAATGATAATAGTGGATGACTGTTCTACAGATTCTACATACTCAATTGTAGAAAAAGAGATGGAGACTGATTCAAGAATAAAGTTGTTGCGACAGGATATAAATGGTGGTGCTGCTAAGGCAAGAACGAGAGCAATGTGGAGGGCAACAGGTAGGTTCATTGCATATCTTGACGCAGATGATATATGGCTTCCTGAAAAGTTAGAAAAACAGGTGGCATATATGATTAAACTTAATTGTGGGTTTACTTGTACATCATATGAGGTAATTAGTGATAACGGCGAGAAATTAAACAAATATGTTCATATGTTGCCAAAAGTGGATTATGTAGGATTTTTAACAAACAATCTTCTACAGACGGTTGGTATTATGGTAGATACTCAAAAAGTAGATAAACAGTTATTAGTTATGCCGGATCTTCGTAGAAGACAGGATGCTGCTACTTGGCTCCAAATACTGAAAGCAGGATTTGAATGTTATGGAGTGAATGAGATTCTTGCACAGTATAGAAGAGCAGAGCAATCGCTATCAAGTAATAAATTTAAAGCAGTTAAAGGTGTTTGGAAGTTGTATCGCGAAATAGAACATTTATCATTACCATTTAGCTGTTATTGTTTTGTAAGATATGCTTTTTTAGCGGTTTGGAAAAGAACATATAAAAGGTGAAAATACAAATTTTGAAATGGTGTATTAATCGATTTTAAGAAAAGGTTACTTGCTGCAACGGATATACCTGTGTTTTATTCACTTGTGTGTTATTATTATGGGATGCAGCAGAAAGGTGATATGTATGGATCTGAAAATTTTGTATAGATTATTTTTGAATATGGCTGCTACAACCATTGGAATGACAGCCACAAAAAAACTGGATGCTAAAATTCGTTTTCACCGTACGTTGAATTTGAAAAATCCTCAAACACTGGCAGATAAATTGTGCTATATGGAGTTATATATTGAAAATCCGTTAAAAATTCTATGCTCCGATAAGTATGCGGTCAGAGATTATGTGAAAAAAAAAGGGCTTGAAGAAATTCTAGTACCGTTGTGCTATAAGGTCTGTGAAAAGATCGAAGAAATCGACTATGATGCACTTCCTGTTCAATTTGCGATGAAAGCTACACATGGATGTGCAATGAATTTAATTTGCGCTGATAAGAGTAATATTACAAAACAGAGTATTATGAAACTGGCTGAAGGATGGTTAAACAAAGATTATCCTAGAGCGTGTATTGAACCGCATTATAAAAAAATTCCACATCGCCTGATCTTCGAAGATTATTTGCAGGATGCAGATTCTATTATTGATTATAAGTTTCATTGCTTTCATGGAAAACCTGATTTTATACTTGTGTGCGGAAATCGGAGAAGTGGTGTTCAAAAAAGACTTTATACACTGGAATGGAATCCAATTGATGAAATGATTGGAGAAGAAAAAGGAAAATATGAATTTGAAATGCCGATGGAATTACAAAGAATGATAGAAATTAGTAAAATATTGTCTGCTGATTTTGATTTTGTTCGTGTTGATTTATATGACATCAATGGAAAAATCTATTTTGGAGAATTGACTTTTTCACCTGCATCTGGAGTTCTTCCTAACTTTAGTGAGAAGTTTATATATGAAAAAGGAGCATTGCTGTAAAGATGAATCAGAGTGAAAAACTTCTTTTTTTAGGAGATTTGTTTTATGATTATGAGTATATTGCAGAGGATATTGAAAAATTATCCCGTTGGATTCAAGAAAAAAACTATGTTACAGTAGTCAATATGGAGGGGGCAATATTTTTCGATAATACTTCCCCGTTGAAAAAAAGAGGACCGAATCTGGCCAGTAGTAAGAGCATTCTTGACGTGTTGCACAAATTAAATGTCAAGGGAGTCTGCCTTGCGAATAACCATTCTATGGATTTTGGAGGGGAAGTATTAGTCAAAACCATTCATTTGTTGAAAGAAAATGGCATTGCATGTTGTGGAGCTGGACAAGATATTTCTGAAGCACTCCAGCCGATGGAAATTATTGTATCTGAAAAAAAATATTCAATCTTAAATTTTGGATGGGATATTGAGGAGACGGTTTATGCAACAGACCGTTCTGTAGGTTGTGCGCCAAGAATAGATGAACTTGTTTTGGATTGCGTTAAGAAAGAAACGGAGAAGAACAACACAACGATTGTATGCCTTCATTGGGGGTTTGAGTACAATCGATTACCTATGCCGATGGATATTGATTTGGCACATCGGATTATTGATTGTGGAGCGGAATTGGTAATTGGTCATCATCCCCATTGTGTCCAGCCAAAGGAATACTATAAGAATAAAACCATCTATTATTCGTTGGGTAATTTTTATTTTTCTAGTAGAAGAAAAAGATATCAAAAAAAATTTACTGAAGCAAAGACTAATCAATCCGATTATGGTTTGTTGGTGTCTGTGTGTGATGAAAATACTTTAGAATACATAATTGAATACAGTCATGAAAATGACAGCTCATTTATTTCAAAGATTGCTCAGGATTATATACTGGAAAATATCACAGGAGTTGACTACATGAGCAACAGCTATATGAAACAAGTTAACCTTAGAAAAATTAACAGAAATCCGATATTGACGTTAGACAAAGCGTACAATGAAAGACAGTTGAAGTTGTTGTTTATGAAATATAGAATTATTTCTATCATTAAAAAGATTTTGCGAAGATAAGAGGGAGGATGTTTTCCTATGGAACAGGTTAAAACTTTGGGAATTGTTGGAAGAATAGCCGCAGGAACCAAATTGTGTGACGGACAGACAATCAAAACCAGAGTACTGAGGGACGAATTACGAGTTAAATATCCTGAAGCAGAGATAAATATAGTTGATGTTTATAACTATAAAAAAAGATTGTTCACTATTATTTGGGAGCTTATCGACTGTTTAAAAAACAGCCAGATTGTTATTGTTCTATTATCCAGGAATGGACGACGTTTCATTTTTCCACTCATCAGTTTTTTTAACCTTTTTTTT
>CATZVV010000047.1 GCA_958425285.1 uncultured Lachnoclostridium sp.
ACCAAGTGTTGACTCAATAACACGGCTCTCTTCCTGCCCATTCAAATTAATACCAAAACATTTCACCTTAATTCTCGCATGTAAAGTAATGTCATGGTTTTCATAGGCAATAATTGCCTCATTCATATTTTTAAATGCTTTTCCTTCTCCTTTAGCACCTGGTCTTTCCTGTGTCAGATAGTAAATACCAAGCACCATATCCTGTGAAGGAACTGCTACAGGCCCTCCATCGGATGGTTTTAAGAGGTTATTTGGAGAAAGCAATAAGAAGCGGCATTCAGCTTGTGCTTCAACAGATAACGGCAAATGTACAGCCATCTGGTCTCCGTCAAAGTCTGCGTTGAAAGCAGTACATACAAGCGGATGAAGTTTAATAGCTTTTCCTTCTACAAGTGTAGGTTCAAATGCCTGAATACCAAGGCGGTGCAACGTAGGAGCGCGGTTTAACATAACCGGATGTTCCCGAATTACCTGCTCTAAAATATCCCAGACTTCTGTCTGAAGTTTTTCTACCATCTTTTTGGCGGATTTAATATTGTGTGCTGTCCCATTTGCCACAAGTTCTTTCATTACAAATGGCTTGAAAAGCTCAATTGCCATCTCTTTTGGCAGACCGCACTGATAAATCTTTAATTCCGGTCCTACTACGATAACGGAACGTCCCGAATAATCGACACGCTTTCCAAGCAGGTTCTGACGGAAACGTCCCTGCTTACCTTTTAACATATCAGAAAGAGACTTCAACGCACGGTTACCCGGACCCGTTACCGGACGTCCACGCCGTCCATTGTCAATCAAGGCATCTACTGCTTCCTGAAGCATTCTCTTTTCATTTCTTACAATAATATCCGGAGCTCCTAATTCAAGGAGTCTCTTTAAACGATTGTTTCTGTTGATAATGCGGCGATATAAATCGTTCATATCTGAAGTTGCAAAACGACCACCGTCAAGCTGAACCATTGGACGCAAGTCCGGTGGAATAACCGGAATCACTGTCAAAATCATCCAGTCTGGTTTGTTTCCGGATTCACGAAAAGCTTCTACTACCTCAAGCCTCTTTATAATACGGGCACGTTTCTGTCCGGTAGAGGTTTTCAGTTCTGCTTTCAACTCTTTGGATTCTTTCTCCAAATCAATATTTTGGAGCAATTCCTGAATCGATTCTGCTCCCATTCCAACGCGAAATGCATCTCCGTAATTTTCTCTTGCTTCCTGATATTCCTTTTCAGTTAATACCTGTTTTACCGTAATCTCTTTTACATCCGATTCCAATACAATATAAGACGCAAAATACAGTACCTTTTCCAGTACACGTGGAGAAATATCAAGAATCAACCCCATACGGCTTGGGATACCTTTAAAATACCAGATGTGGGATACAGGTGCTGCCAGCTCAATATGACCCATGCGTTCACGTCGAACGCTGGACTTTGTCACTTCAACACCACAACGATCACATACAACACCTTTATAGCGTACCTTTTTATATTTACCGCAATGACACTCCCAATCTTTGCTAGGTCCAAAAATTTTCTCACAAAACAGACCATCCTTTTCCGGTTTTAAAGTACGGTAATTGATGGTTTCCGGTTTTTTTACCTCGCCTCTTGACCATTCTCTGATCTTTTCTGGAGAAGCCAATCTAATCTTAATTTTATCATAAGATAATGTTTGTTCTTCTGCAACATCAATGTTTTGTGGCATATTCGTATCCATCCTTTCTCAGTTTATGGTCTCTTATAATTCATCCATTTCCATGCTGTCTTCTAATTCAACTCCGATCTCGCTGTCATCGTCCAAATCTGCAACATCCTCTGCTGCTCGATAACCTGCACGCTCAAATGATTCTGTCTCTTCTTCAAATCCAAATTGCTCTCCGGTCATCAGATGAGTTGTATTCGGATCTGCTTCGCCCTCATCAACAGATTCTGTCATCTGGACCTCATTTCCGTTTTCATCAAGAACGGTAACATCCAATGCAAGCGATTGCAGCTCCTTCAAGAGTACCTTAAAGGATTCCGGTATTCCCGGCTCAGAGATGTTGTCACCCTTAATAATAGCTTCATACGTTTTCACACGTCCTACAACATCATCGGACTTAACAGTAAGAATTTCCTGCAATGTATATGCTGCACCATATGCCTCCAGTGCCCAAACTTCCATTTCTCCAAAACGCTGCCCACCAAACTGGGCTTTACCACCAAGTGGCTGTTGTGTGACAAGAGAATATGGTCCGGTGGAACGGGCATGAATTTTGTCATCTACCAAATGGTGAAGCTTCAAATAGTGCATGAATCCAATCGTAACTTCGCCATCAAAAAACTCTCCGGTCCGTCCATCACGAAGCTGTACCTTTCCGTCGCGCCTAATTGGTACCCCCTTCCATTCGTTTCTATAATCTTGATTTGTCACAAGATAATCAAGCACTTCAGGATCAAGTACGTCTTTATATTTCTTTTTAAAGTCTTCAATTGAATCCATATTTACATAATCATTGGCAAGCTCAAGCGTATCCATAATATCAAACTCATTTGCACCATCAAATACAGGTGTCGCTACGTTAAAGCCAAGAGCTTTGGCAGCAAGACTAAGATGTATTTCAAGTACCTGTCCGATATTCATACGAGAAGGCACACCGAGTGGATTCAACACAATGTCTAATGGTCTTCCGTTTGGAAGGAATGGCATATCCTCTACAGGTAATACACGAGAAACAACACCCTTGTTACCATGACGGCCGGCCATTTTATCTCCAACCTGGATTTTTCTCTTCTGAGCAATGTAAATACGAACTGTTTCATTTACACCCGGTGATAATTCATCCCCGTTTTCTCTTGTGAAACGCTTTGCATCTACAATAATACCAAATTCACCGTGCGGAACTCGCAGTGATGTATCGCGAACCTCACGGGCTTTTTCACCGAAAATAGCCCTCAGAAGACGTTCTTCCGCTGTCAGTTCTGTTTCTCCCTTCGGTGTAACTTTACCAACGAGAATATCGCCGGCACGAACTTCTGCCCCGATACGAATAATTCCCTGTTCATTCAAATCTTTCAGTGCATCATCACCAACACCCGGAACATCTCTTGTGATTTCTTCCGGTCCGAGTTTGGTGTCTCTGGCTTCTATCTCATATTCGTTAATATGAACAGAGGTATAAACATCCTCCTGTACAAGGCGCTCGCTCAAAAGGACGGCATCCTCGTAGTTATATCCTTCCCATGTCATAAATCCAATTAATGGATTCTTACCAAGAGCAATTTCTCCACCGGAAGTTGACGGTCCGTCTGCAATTACCTGTCCCTTTTCAATGGTATCTCCTTTTGACACAATCGGACGCTGATTCATACAAGTACCTTGATTGCTTCGTACAAACTTAGCAAGTTTATAGTGATCGGTATTCCCGTCTGGCTTACGAATTATAATTAAATCTGCCTGAGCACGTTCAACTACTCCACCTTCCCTTGCAACAACACAGTTCCCTGAATCTACGGCTGCTTTCATTTCCATACCGGTTCCAACAGCAGGTGCCTCCGTTACGAGAAGCGGTACCGCCTGACGCTGCATGTTAGACCCCATCAATGCACGGTTTGCATCGTCATTTTCCAGGAATGGAATCATCGCTGTTGCTACAGAGAATACCATTTTAGGAGATACATCCATATAATCAATCTGTTTCTTTTCAAATTCAGAAGTTTCCTCTCGGAAACGACCGGATACATTTGTATGCACAAAATATCCAGCCTCATCCAGTGGTTCATTTGCCTGTGCCACATGGTAACGATCTTCCTCATCTGCTGTCATATATACAACTTCATCGGTTACTTTCGGATTATTTATATCGGTTTTATCTACTTTTCGATAAGGGGCTTCCACAAAACCATATTCATTAATTCTTGCATAAGAGGCAAGCGAATTAATCAGCCCAATGTTTGGACCTTCCGGTGTCTCAATCGGACACATTCTTCCATAGTGCGAATAGTGTACATCTCGAACCTCAAATCCAGCACGGTCTCTGGACAAACCACCCGGTCCTAATGCCGACAGACGTCTCTTATGCGTTAGTTCAGAAAGTGGATTGTTCTGATCCATAAACTGAGACAACTGGGAACTTCCAAAGAATTCTTTTACCGCAGCAGTTACCGGTTTAATATTAATTAACGACTGTGCTGAAATCCCTTCAATATCCTGAGTTGTCATTCTTTCTCTTACCACACGTTCCATACGCGAAAGACCAATTCGGTATTGATTTTGGAGCAACTCACCCACGGCACGGATACGACGATTTCCCAAATGGTCAATATCATCTGAATTTCCCACACCGTATTCTAAGTGCATATTATAGTTGATAGAAGCAAAAATATCTTCTTTCGTTATGTTCTTTGGAACCAGCTCACTCGCATGCTTACGAATCGCCTCGTACTGCTCTTCTTCCGTTTCATTTTCCTCTAATAATTGTTTCAAAAGCGGATAATATACTTCTTCTGTAATACCTAATGCTTTTTTATCAGCATTAGGAAGGAAAGAGTGTAAATCTACCATCATATTTGAAAGCACCTTAACTTCCCGTTCCTCTGTTTCAATCATTACATATGGGATAGCAGTATTCTGAATTGCCGTTGCCAACTCCTCGGTAACAAGAGTCCCTGCCTCTGCAATCACTTCACCTGTACTAATATCTACGACATCCTGTGTCAATTTAAAACCTGTAATCCGATTGCGGAATGCAAGTTTTTTGTTAAATTTATAACGACCAACTTTCGCCAAATCATATCTTCTCACATCAAAGAACATACTATTAATGAGGCTTTCCGCACTATCCACGGATAATGGTTCGCCTGGACGAAGTTTTTTATATAACTCAAGCAATCCATCCTGATAATTTTCAGAAGGGTCTTTCTCAATGCTAGCCATAATTTTTGGCTCTTCACCAAATAAATCAATAATTTCCTGATTTGTACCGATACCGAGTGCACGAATGAGAACGGTAATCGGAACCTTTCTATTGCGGTCTACACGAACGCTAAAGACATCATTGGAGTCTGTTTCATACTCTAACCATGCACCACGGTTAGGAATCACAGTAGCAGAATACAGCGTTTTACCAATCTTATCGTGACCGATTGCATAATAAATTCCCGGGGAACGAACCAACTGGCTTACGATAACACGCTCTGCACCATTGATCACGAATGTTCCGGTTTCGGTCATCAATGGCAAATCACCCATAAATATATCGTGCTCATTTATTTCATCATTCTCTTTATTATGAAGGCGAACCTTCACCTTGAGTGGAGCCGCATAAGTAGCGTCACGCTCTTTGCATTCCTCAATTGAGTACTTGACATCGTCCCGGCATAATTCAAAACTTACAAACTCGAGACTTAAATTGTCGCTGTAATCCTCAATTGGGGAAATATCGCGAAAAACTTCATTCAAACCTTCCTCTAAAAACCACTTATAGGAATCTGTTTGTACCTCAATAAGATTGGGCATCTCCAATACTTCTTTTTGTTTTGAGTAACTCATTCTCACGCCATTGCCAACTTTGACTGGACGTATTCTGTTTTTCTCCATTGACGATTTCACTCCTTGTCTTTTTTACAAAACTGTGATATACTGTAAACCAAAGGTGGCATTATGCCTACCATACCACAATAGTGCACTTTCCATCTTACCACAGTTGTAGACGAAAGTCAACATGATTTTGGTAATTTTTTTACAGTTTTGTTATATTGTTATTTGCAACATTACCTACTTCGAATTAGGGAAAAATTCTTCAAATCAAAAGAAAGTACACGGAAGTTTGACAGTTTAATATTAGAAAAAAACACTTGCAGGTAGCATAAAACCTGCTTTTTTTATGTCAACTTTTTTAAATTTAGTTGTGGTAATTTGGTAAATTTAAGTTGTAATGAAGGGTATGAGGCGATGACTATGAATCTATATATATCTAAATCAAAAAATGTTAAGTCTTTTTACATTTGCAAATCTTATGTAAAGGCAAATGGCAGTTCCACATCCTCTATTGTTCGCAAACTTGGAACTTTAGAGCAATTACTAGTTGAACACGATCCCACAAGAGATGATGTAATTGCATGGTTTAAGAATGAAGTGAAAATAGAAACTGAAAAATACAAAGCAGAACGACAAGCAAAAAGCATCCAAATAAACTTTCGTGCGAACAGACGTTAGGTTATGAATATTTCGCAGTATCGGCACCAGCGATACGCAATTGGGCTCCACTTGTAAGAACAATGGCTCCAGTAAATTAGCAATTCACACAATGGCTCCACCTTTTGTAAAATAGATGAGAGGACAATCCTCATATTTTACAGAAGGGAGGCCAATATTATGGCCAATAAAATCAACGTGAAGCTTATTCTTGAGCTTCGAGAAGCGGGGTTATCAAGAAATATGATAGTCTCAACAAGACACATGTCAAAGAGGTCTGTTAGTGATGTCATTCACATCTCTGACGATAAGGGAATCACATACAGTGATATCCGCAATCTTGACGAAGCAGAAGTTTATCGCATGTTTTATCCAGATAAATATGCGATAGAAACAATGTATGATCAACCGAACTATGAGTATGTTCATAGTGAACTCAAAAAAGTTGGTGTGACGCTCAAACTATTATGGCAAGAATATCAGGACAAATGCAAAACTGGCAATACAATTTCAATGGGATACACTAAGTTTTGCAATGGCTATGGAAACTATACCATCGCAAACAAACTTACAAATCATCTGGAACATAAACCAGGCATTATTACAGAAGTGGACTGGTCGGGACCGACAATGAATTATATTGATACTTCTACAGGTGAGATTGTAAAAGGCTATCTTTTTGTTGCAACACTTCCATATAGTCAATACTCCTACGTAGAACCTTGTCTTGACATGAAAATGGATACATTTATTCGTTGTCATGTACGAATGTATGAATACTTTGAAGGTGTAACAACAAGGCTTGTATGCGATAATCTTAAAACAGGTGTTGTATCTCACCCAAAAGAAGGTGAAATCATTCTCACAGCTGATTATGAAGCTCTTGGGGAGCATTACATGACAGCTATTATGCCCGCAGGTGTGCGCAAACCAAAGCAAAAAGCTTCCGTAGAGGGTACGGTAGGGAAAATAGCAACTGCAATCATTGCAAAACTACGAAACGAAGTCTTTGATTCCTTCCCTGATTTAAAATCAGCTGTTGCAAAAAAACTTTATGAATTCAATCATCAAAACTTCCAAAAACGAGAAGGCAGCCGATATGATTCCTATATTGATGAGAAACTGACATTACATAAGCTCCCAGATATTCCTTATAAAATTTCAACTTGGCTTTATGGAAGAAAGGTTAATATCGACTTTCATGTCGTTTATGAGCACAATCGTTATTCTTGTCCTTATCAGTATGCTCATAAAAAAGTAGATTTAAAGGTAACTGACAGTACCGTAGAAATCTATCATGCAAACCAAAGGATCTCTACACATCATCGTTTCGCTGCTGGTCGCAAAAATCAGTATTCCACACACGTAGAGGACATGCCTGATAAGTTTAAATTTACTCCGTGGAATGAAACCCGTATTCAGAGTTGGGCAGATAGCATTGGCAAATATACTGGAGAAACAATTGAACGCATATTTGAAAGTGTCTACATAAAAGAACAGGGCTATAATCCTGCTCTGGCGGTCTTGCGATTAAGCAATAAGTATTCAGAAGCACGTCTGGAAACAGCTTGTGAATTTGCCATTACAAAAGGAATTAAGAAGCCCCGTTACCATCATCTTAATTCGATTCTTTCTGCAAATCAAGATAAAACTTACCTTGAAGAAAAGAATGCCTCTAAGAATAATAACACTAGCTCCATGGGATACCTTCGTGGAAGTAACTACTATGGAGGTGATGGCAATGATTAATGATGAAACCAAACGTAAACTTCGTGAACTAAACATACCAGAGATGATCAATGGTCTAGAAATTCAGCAAAATAATCCTGCATCTCTAGCATTACCATTCGATGAACGAATGCAGTTTCTTGTTGATTATATCTATCAGGAAAAATACAATGGTAAGATTCAACGTTTAATCAAGTCTGCCAAGTTTCGCTTTCCACAAGCTGATAAGCATGGAGTCTATTTCGATAATCGTGGTTTAGATAAAAACCTAATAAATGAGCTATTTACTTGCCAATACATTAATTATCACCAAAGCATTATTCTGCAAGGATTTACAGGCTCTGGCAAAACCTATCTTAGCTGTGCACTTGGAAAACAAGCTTGTCTGAATCAAATCAGAACACGTTACATCCGTCTTCCTGACCTACTTATGGAATACAGTGATGCAGGTTTGATCCCGGGGAGTCAGAAAAAAGTTCTCAATCGCTATAGTCGTGTTCCACTGCTTATCTTAGATGAATGGTTGGTATCTGACATATCAGATAGTGAACTGTACTTTCTGTTTGAACTTATGGAACGACGATCAGATACGTCATCAACCATCTTTTGCACACAATACAGAAAAGATGATTGGGTGAAACGATTAGGTGAAGGAGTACAAGCAGAAGCTATTGTTGATCGCTATGCCTACACAGGCTTTTGGATAGAAACAGGAAGTAAAAATATGCGTGAATACTGTTCAAAGGTTACATAAAAGCATCAATCCTAGTGGATCCCAAAGGCGAACCAATGGTTCGCTACAAAGAATTACTGGAGCGGAACACAGTTCCGCTCTGGATCCCTTGATGCGAAATATTCAGGTTATGACCAACAAAAGTTTTACCGTGGCGGATATCTATTTTTGCAATCTATTTACTATGCATTGCAACTAAATAAAACAGACAGGAAGCCTTCCTCGTTCAAGGTAGCCTCTGAGTTTTTAGAAAAACCATCTTATGAATTACATGACATTTATCGTGCCCTCAATGTTTTAAGAAAAGAATGCGACCTGATACAATCCAATGTTTATAAAAACAGTAACTTTGTTACAAAATGAAACGATAAAGTACTTTACTTTACTATGGCTGCTCGAATTATTACTTTGAAATTGAACAAGAAGATGGTAATAAGAAATATGGAAAGAGCATAGACCAAATCCGATTATTCAAATGAGGTCGTTTATGGATGGCGATAGAATCCCTCTTGCCTTTTCTATTTTCCCTGGAAATCAAACGAGCAGACTTCCTTAAAACCTTTAGAAAAGAAAGTATTACGAGTTTCTGATGATAAAATAGTCGATATAACAAAGATTCCTGAAAATGACACCAACCTTTATTACAAGGATGAACCGTATACAACCAAAGGATTGCACCAAGGACTTATCGTTACCTATTCTCCCAAGTCTGCTTTGTATCAAAAAACAATTCAAGAAAAACAGGTAGAATGTACTTCGAAGATGGGTTGCTTCAGAAAAAGCAAAAAAATCGAAAAGGAAACCCAGTCTAATGGTCTATATGCGGTTTGCACTGATTCATTAGATGATGATGTGGCTAACATTTTAAAAGCAAGTGAGGGACGGTGGCAGATAGAAGAATGCTTCCGAATCATGAAAACAGATTTCTCAGCCCGACCTGTTTATTTACAAGATGGAACAAGAATTAAAGCACATTTCCTTATATGCTTTCTTGTACTCCTCTCATACCGTTTACTAGAGAAGAAACCAGATAATAAATATACCTGTGAAACAATCTTGGAAACCCTGAAAAACATGAACCTTGCAGAAATACAGCAACAAGATTTCAGATGTTC
>CATZVV010000048.1 GCA_958425285.1 uncultured Lachnoclostridium sp.
GATTGGATAGATGCTAATGGGTTAACAAATGAACTGGAAGTAATTATAAAAGATAGTCATCGAATAAAATCTGATACTTCGTCTGATGAAGGACAAAGTATATACGAGGGTTGTTTTGCGAACATACCAGAAGAATTGCTTGACAGAAAAGTAATAGAATGTGGTCAAATTCTAGCGTCAACCAATCCAGAACGTGAGGGCTGTTACTCGTTAATTATTTAAATTGAAACTTAGGAAAGGATGTACAAATAATTGGAGAAAAGCAATATAAAAAAAGAGTGGGACAATGAAACACTGCTGGAATACTATGCCGTCCTATTTTTCAATTTGCAAGAAGGGAAGGACGTTAATGACGAGTGGATGAATGTAAAAAAGGAAATACTGCAACGAATGGAAACAAATATTTATTCGACTGCAATGTCTGCTTTAAGCCATTCCGTTTCACTTATGGAAGCACAAAAAGATAAAGATATGATAAGGGCATCTTTTCACAATATTTTGGGAAAAGTAGACATTCTGCATATTTGCGGCATCATTTCAGATGAGGAAAAACAATTTTGGGAAGATAGAGTTTATAAGGCGTATGGATTTGAATAGTTTTACTTAATACTGGAACAGATGAAAAGTAAAAAGAGTTAGGAGAATATGAAAAAATGAATTTGAATGAAAGAGAACAGAAAAGGGCTAACAGCCCAGTTAGTGCTATGATAGGCGTTAATAAGCCAGAGAAAGCAGAGAAAGAAAAAAAACAGAAAAAGGGTGAGAAAGAGGGACTTATACAGCGTGGATACTATCTCACACCTGGTGTTGCTGCTCAAGTGAAAATTAATGCTGCAATGACTGGTAGGAGGGATTATCAAGTAGTACAGGAGGCGTTGGAATTGTATTTTAAAAATAATCCTACTAAATAATTTAATAGTAAAATAATTTGTTATTAAATGCTATTGGATTGCCCTGGCCATAATGATGTGATGTTGCAGGGCCTTGAAGCACGTGTTAGATAGCATGAGAGAGGAACGAGAATGGGACGAGCCATAGAAGAGATGAAGTACATGCAGACTAATACATATTGTCTGCATATATCAAGGGATGAATTGGAAGCATTATATTTTAAGGCCAGCTGTGTAAACGTGACCATTGAGCAGCTGTTAAAGGATATTATTGCTGATTTGGTGGGAGGTACCTTTACGCATGGTTCAGATGAACGTATGTATGCAGATTTTTGGTACACACGTTGGGGAGCTGAAATATATCCTCATAATTTTCCAGACGCCGGCAAGTCTATAAAGGCCAGGGAATTAAAGGGAGCAGGAGAAATACACATTCCATTGCAGTTAACAAATGCAGATACTATGAGATTGCAGGACAAAGCTAATTGTGTAGGTTGTAATGAAAGTCAGCTTCTGGAAGCTTTTGTAATGGATTTGATATCTGGCCGGTTTACGCATGGTTCAGATGAACGTATGTATGCAGACCAATGGTTTAGGCGTTGCTACATGTTTCCGGATAAGACTTTTATTCGCTATCTGATTATACGTGACAAGGTTGACGAATTATTAGAGGACTATGAGAAATTAAGAGAATACCAAAATGATTATGTACAGATGCAGAAATCACCAGATGTGTATGAGCTGGATGAGGTAATGGCCACGCAAAAAGAAATTGAAGTACTCAGTGCGTATATCAAGGAAATATATGAATCTTACTTAAAGAGTTTAGATGATGAACTACCAGAGGGTTCATTGGAGGAGGTAATAAGTAATGTGCAAGTTTGGAATGATAAAAGGCTAAAATTATTAAAGGGTGAATATGAAATATGATATCTTATTAGGATTCAAGCGATATTTGCAGGATAACTTGAATCCTAATACCGCAAAAACTTATTATAGTGCAGTAAAAAAGGTGTTTAATAATTGTAACATTTCGTCTATGGGAGATGTACCGGAAAGTTACATACTGGACCGACTTAAACACTTCCGGACTAAAAATGAGGTAAGTGCCGCCAAAAATGGATTAAAGCATTTATCCCAATACGATTCCTCTTTGAAACTTCCAGATGACACAGCATTTAAAACTATTCAGAAGCGAAATCACGTAAAAAGTAAGGGGAAAATAGTTAACTTTGATACCATGATGAAAAAGACTAACGCTTGTAGGGACCTAAGGATGAAGTATGCATATAGGTTGGCGGCAGTCAGTGGATTAAGGGTATCGGAGTTGGCGGCATTGGACCCTGGAGACATTATATTTCAATCCGATGGCCGGTTGAAAATTCATGTAAGGCATGGAAAAGGAGGAAAAGAAGGATGGGTTACATGCTTAAAAGATGATTATCTGTATGAGCATTTAAAACACCACATCGAAACTTTACAGCCAAATGAAAGATTATTCTACGATGAATCCTATATGCGTAAATATGCCTGGGAGCATGGGATGGAGATGCACGATTTTAGGCGGGCCTTTGCTGTCCTACAAAAGCGGGAACTGTTACAGGATGGATGTAATGCAAAAGATGCTGATAAGATTGTACAGGAGCAGCTGCGCCATTCCAGATTTTCTAACACAAAACGCTATCTGTATGGGCGTAAGATTATAGCCAAGAAAAAAAAGCCTAAAGAGAAAACTGAAATAGAAGATGTAGAACCAATAACTGATGTAAATTTAGAGGATTACAGTATACAGGAGTTTTATGATTTGGCCAGTGAGTTGGATTCCAGGGACCTTACCGACCAAGAAAAAAGGTCATTGTATAATTACATGGGGAGTGAGTACCGGGATATGAACAAGGTACTAAACAATAAGGATTTTAATGTACCCGATTATATATTGCAGGACATTGATACAATAACTGAATGCTTGGAAAGAAAGAAGATACCCAGAGAGGAAATTGTATATAGGAGGATGGATAATCTGGGGGTATTATTTGGGGATGACGCACAAAAGCTGTCAAGTGAGGAACTAAATCAAAAATACAGTGGTACATTATTTATAAGTGATGGATTTTCCTCCACGTCAATGGATAAACAGATAGCAACTGCATATGCCGGTTTTGAAGAAGGGGTTTTGATGCGGATTAAAGTACCCGAAAAAATGCGTGGGATGTATCTGGGGGCAGTGAATCGTTATCGGGAGATGGAGTTGCTGTTACAGAGGAGCAGTATATTTAAACTTGATGCGATTGAAAAAAAAGGTGACATAACCTATGTGGATGCCTCGCTTATATACCAAGTTAAGAAGAAAGGAAAAATGTATGGAAAAAAACATAAATAGTCAAGAATTGAACCATGAGAGATTTAAGCTACAACCAGGAGATATGCGCCCGATATCACTAGATGAATTTGAAAAATTAGTGAAGAAGGATGAGTCTGCAGATGGTGATGATATAGATGGTGATGAATAGGGAAAATATACATATTGTATAAAAAAATATCTGCAGATAAGAGCGGAACCGCTCCAGGCCGGAGCCGATGCATGACTGCTGCAGCATAAAAAGCGGACAATTCTTTGTGCATTCTGCTATATTGGCGATATTAATGTTCGAGGAAAAACGAGGTTTAAGATGAATGAAAAGTGTAAATATTGTGAGTGTTATAATTGCAGGAAACATAATGAATGTTTTGAGTGCTATAGTTGCAGAAATAATGCAAATTTTACAGAATCAAATAAAACAAAATGTCAGGACAGACAGTGCAAATGAATCCATACACTGCTAAAATTCAGCGGTGTGTGGTACACAGGTCCAGGTTCGATTCCTGGTGTAACCAAGAGGGTGTAGGTTCGACTCTGGCCGCCGCCAAGATTGTCAATAACTTTAATCCGCAAAACTGAGATTTTGGTAAAAATAAAAGGTACCAGGATGAAATTTCACTGATACCATTTTACTATGAAATAAAAGGTAATTTTTATTACCAGTAAGTTACACTAAACATATCATTTCTAGCCTAAAATGTCAATATTAAACCCACGTCTAAAGAGTGGGGTTTATAAAAAATAGTCTGTAAAATCCTTATAAAATCAAGGTTCTTAGGATGATTCTTCATATCAAAAATTTTCCAATATTGAAAAAATTCAAAGTATATAAGATGTATGTAATATTTTAAAATTCAATTGCATTGTATAGGCGGTCTTTGTCGGATTGTGTTATACCGATATATTTCATTGTTTGGCGGACCGTAGTATGTCCATATACCTCCATAATTAATGCGATATTTTTTGTTTGTTTATATGCGTAGTATCCCCAGGTTTTGCGTAAAGAGTGAGTATTGAAATTGTCAATACGTAAAGCCAGGGCAGTATCTTGAAAAACTCGATGAATTTGTGTAGTAGTGACAGGTTTACTTTTGCTCTGCCCGGGGAAAAGAAAGTCATCATATTCTAAGCCCATTTCTTTTATATACATGCGAAAGGTTACTTTTAAGGGGTCATTTATGGCTATGCGCTGCCTATGCCCTGTCTTATCTTCTTTCAGATTTATATATCGTCTGAAATTACCACTTAAATGCATGATATCAGACACTTTCAATGGTAACACATCACTAATGCGTAGGGAGGTATTTAATTGAGTTTTTGCAATCACATAATTGCGTAGACGTACTTTGCCACGGCAGGAACTATTTTCTTTTAGATATCCTAAAATGGCCTGTAATTGTTTCTTATTTCTTATCGGTTCTGTAGTAATATTCATTCTCAAAAACTCCCATCAGAAGATGTAATATATTCACCACTTTTTAATGAATATATTACATCTAAAATACCAAGTTTTAAATACTCAAACCATATTACCAAAGAAACCATTGAATTACAAGGTTTTAGCCGCTTTTTATCATATTCTTAGATGTAATATAAATTACCTTATATTACATGGACTAAAAAAATGGGGTGACAGAATGCTTACAGGGATGGAGGTACAAAGAGAATCAGGGCAGAGCAAAGATGAAAATAGTGAGGTTGTAAGGCTCAAAAAGAAGATTAATGCACTGATAGACCTTTTAGAAAAGACACAAAAGGAAAAGCAATACCTTAACACTTTTGTTGATGGCTATATACGGAATAATGCGCCGGTGGAATTGAGGATTAAGGAAGTGATACATGTTTTAAATATACTTACCAAGGAAGCCAAATGGCTTGATTCCTCCTATCAGACATCGAGCAGCAGAAACTATTACCGTATTAAGACAGAGGATTTTGAGGATGTTTTGGATAGGACATTGGTAAATATCCCTAGAAAAAAAATGATAAAAATCATGGCAAATATAGGGGTATTGAAATGTGATGATGGACATTATACGTACTCGGCTACGATACAGAGGACGATGTACAGGGTGTATATGCTCAAAAAATCAGCAGTAAATACCTTGATAGGAGAACAGGATGAATAAGGGGGATGTATGTGTACAGGAATTTGTGAGGATAGCTGATTTCCTTCTTAAATCCGGAAAGGTGACGATACAGAGGGGCTATATACTGGCCCCCAGGAATGTCATTGATAGGCTGCTGGCCAGGAATCAATATGAAACGAATGAGACTAAGCTCCAATACTGGAAGAAGCTGCACTGGATAGATGCAGATAGGGACCGGTTCACTAAACAGGTATCAATAGGAGGCCAAAGGTTTAGGATGGTAAAAATTGATATCCAGGTATTCCAGACGTTGGGCATATTATTTGAGGAAATTTTGGTGGAGAAGTAGCGGAAATCTATATCATCAATATTCCCCGGTCAGAATGCCATATATAATAAGAAGTTTTTAGGAAATCTACACCGTCACGATAATAGGCTACAAATATGTAATATTTGTAGCTGTAGTGGTAGGAGGAGAACTATAAGGGACCGGGGAGGCAGCAGCGTAAGCTGGGGCCGGTATAGAGATGGTGTGGGGATAGATAGAGTGAGATGGATGAGTATTATGGCTGGAATAGATGTTAAGGGAATCTTAGAAATATCAGTCAACAGGAATCGGTAAGAGAGTAGAGTAGCAGCCTGGGAGAGTAGAGTAGCAGCCTGGGAGAGTAGAGCAGCAGCCTGGGAGAGTAGAGCAGCAGCCCGGGGGGAGCGGAGCAGCAGCCCGGGGAGAGCAGAGCAGCAGCCCGGGGGAGCGGAGCGGCAGCCGGCAGTGCCGGGAATGGCTGATTAATAATAAAATAATATGTTATTAAATTATTTTTTTATCAGGAGGGACAAGTGACATATGAGAATAAGAGGATTTAATGAAAAAAAGCAGGAGTGGGTAATTATAGAAATCACGGATGGTGGAGCTATGGTTGGTCTTGAAAATTGGTATGATATTGCGAGTTGCAGTGTTGGGGTAAGCACAGAGAAAGCCGATATGCGAGGCAAAGAAGTATTTCAGGGGGATATCATCCTGTCTTATAGTACAGACATTGAAATGGAAATTAAGTATGGATGTTACCAGTCATATTGCCCGGAAGATAAATGTGTAATGAATAATATAGGTTTCTATGCAGTTGGTGAAACTTTGAAGGATATGCCTATCGGGCCACTTGATGAGTATGCAATTGTAATTGCAAACACATATGGTAAATAGATATGGTGCTACATATCAAAAAGAGGATAGTTGTGAGCATTAGAAAAAGTACCATTAGATTGATTCTGGTTTTGTATTTTATCCTGCTTTTTTCTTTTGTTGCATATCTGGGAGACTGGGGGAACTGGAAGCAGGATAAATATAGTGAAACGGCATATATGGAAGAACTGGAAGGCGAGGATAGAACCTTTGTGTTACCGAAAGACTAGGAGATATGAAAATTTAGAACGTAGGATATTTAAAGGGGTAGGCCAGTTTGACATTCCACAGATACAGCCTGTTTCATATAGAGGCCGGTATGAATGGATTGGATTCAATTATGCAAAAAGTTGTAAAACGGGAAGTATGGAAAAAGGGGTACATTTTTTTCTGGATGATTACCAGTTTAAACGCTTATGGCCAGATATTGACAGGTACATCCCATTATTTCATCGGTTTGGCTATGTTATGTCTCCAGATTTTTCAACCTACACAGACTATCCTGTAGCCATACAGATATATAACCACTACCGTAAACATTGGATAGGGGCATATTTACAAGATGAAGGTATACAGGTCATTCCAACTATATCCTGGGGTGAAGCACAATCCTTTGAATGGTGTTTTGATGGAGAACCAGTAGGCGGTACGGTGGCGATATCATCTGTGGGGTGCATGAACAGCCGGTATAAAAAGCAGCTGTTTTTAATGGGATATCAGGAGATGATGCAGCGGCTCAAGCCAGAGCAGATACTTTGTTATGGTGAAGTCCCTGAGGAATGCAAAGGTAACATTTTGAGGATTAGAACTTTTCAAGACAAATTTAAAACATAAACCAAGGAAGGGGAGCCGATGCAAAAAAGTGTGTTTTTACATGAATTTAGACAGAGTTTTGGTTTGCGTCTGACAGATGATTACATTTTATTCCGAAAGCCATTGGAATTATATAATCTGAAAACAGGGGACAGTAAGCTGTTTAAGAGCATGGAGGAAGTGTATTCCCAGTCCATTAATGAAATCACAGTGGGTGATATGATTTCAAAAATGACACTTGAAACATTCTACATGCGGTTGGATGGAGGGCGTGGCGCATCCAGCGGTTTAGGGCAGGATAAAAGCTTTAAATTTAGCCATGCAGATGATAAGGGAGCACGGACAGACACTTATGATTTTCCATCCAGGGTGAATATTAACATACGTAATCCAGATAAAACCTTAGAAGTGTTCCGGAACTTACACGTGAACGATAAAAAGGAACATGCTTTTACTGTAGATGAGCAGGGATTTGTAACAAGCTATGTGCATGGGATGGCTCATAGTGTGATGGTAGCGGGTAGACGGGGAGAAATGGTGTATCATAATCACCCAAGCGGTGGGGCGTTTTCAGATGCAGACCTTATTAGTACAGCTCTTACAGCCGCAAAGGGTATCGTAGCGAGTGGAAAAAGTGGTGACTATATATTGCAAAAGGGTAATCATTTTAAGGCCAATGCATTTGTTAAGGCAGTAAATAATGCACATTTAAAAGGAAAAGATTATGACGATGCAGTTGATAGGTGGCTTAAAGCAAATGCTAAAAAGTATGATTACAAATATGAATTTAGAAAATGCCAAGATGAACTAAAGACTTTATAGGGGAGGAAGGAACGTGAGGGGGATGAAAATGAAAATCAGAAAATTAGGGATTATTTTATTGGCAACAATTATTACAGTTACCAATATGGTAGTTTATGCAAATAGTGCGGATGATTCAATTATACATAGTTCTGATGATGTTATCAAAGAGTATACGAAAAATAAAGAGATGGAAAAAAACAAAGAGGAGTATCCAAAAAGTACGCCATCAGAAGCAAAACCCAAGCCGTCCGAAGAAGAAAAATTCGTCTCCACACCAACTGTATCTATTCCATCGGAAGCTACGCCATCGGAAGCTACGCCATCAGAAGCTACGCCATCAGAAGCTACGCCATCAGAAGCAGTACCGGTTGAAGTGATAGAGTTTGAGAGTATAGAGCCGGATGAAGTACCAAGCTGGTATACAAAGGTAAAAAAGAGGCTGTTTGGTGGAAAGAAACATTATCAATTCACAGACCGGTATGGAGAAGAACATCACCGAATTTATGGATATTATGAGGAAGAAGCAGAAGCTGCATGGTATGAATGCCAGCCAGATGGAAGTGTAACTAATGAGAGTTTTTGGATTGATTTGGAGTGGGAAGATTTGAATCTTGCCCCCTTGCGTTGGGAAGCTGCAGAGCCTCAAGCAGATGATATCCGGGATTTATCTGAGCGAATATTTGGGGATGCAGAGATGTTAGGCATTGACATTGATTTGGCGAAATTAAACCATGAAGCAGAAAATTATGATGGAACCATGTACGATATCTGGAGCCTGGATGAAGCGGAACTGGCTGAACTATATTTTTTCTATGGACATGCTGTAAATGGGATATTACCGGGTGAAAATACATGGTTTGAAAGTACAGAAGATGGTCAGATACTGGATGAGGTTCCTGATTTGGTGCTGTCAGTTATGTCTGCAGATGCAAGGGCAATAGATGCCACGGCAACCGAATTTGAGTTTGGTCAAACCTATTTTGGCGTGAAGGACCATCCAACAGGGACTCTTTATATACCGTGTGAGTTAGGGGCAAAGTATAATTGGCAGATTACAGTCAATGTAAAGCGTGTAAGCTCAACGGGAGGAAGCAGCCTTAAGTATTATCAATGCTTTAAAAAGGATGGCAATGGCCCCTGGTATCTTGCAGATGAGGCATCTGGACATACCGGATATTTTCCCGTGACAGTGCCATATGGTGCAAATAGTAAATATTATTATACCGGTTCATCAAGATATCTGACTGCGGAAGAAGTGAATCAGGGTTGGTATAAAACGGAATCTTCCAGCGAAGGAGACCGGATTAATTATATAGACCCGGAGGGAAATTCCTTCCGGATGGCGGCCCAACATCAATCTTTTGGAGATTGGTATATAACAAAAGAGGCTACCTGTACATCCAAGGGAACAAAGCAGCGGACCTGCATGGGATGTGGGGCTGCAGAGATTGCGGATATCAATGCATTAGGACATAACTGGGAAGCGGATTATTATACAGGTGCCAATAATGGTACGTATTATAAGCGGTGTACCAGGTGCAGCGAGAAAACGGATGTAAGAAATAATCCATATACAATTACTTA
>CATZVV010000049.1 GCA_958425285.1 uncultured Lachnoclostridium sp.
TATGGGACCTGGAATGGGAGAAAGTGAGCGTTCACAACAAACCGTTTCATATGTCCTTCGTAATACAAAATTGCCAACTGTTTTGGATGGAGACGGTATTACTTTAGCAAAGGGTGAATTATTGCATTCAAATGTAGTGTTGACTCCGCATTTGTTGGAAATGGTTCGTTTTACAGAGCTTTCGATGGAGCAAGTCTGTAACAATCTTTTAGACACAGCAAGAAGCGTAGCAGAGCAAAGAGAGTGTGTTGTTGTATTAAAGGATAGTCGTACAGTCGTTTCGGATGGCAGCGAGCGGTATTTGAATGTGAGCGGGAATAATGGGATGGCAACGGGTGGTTCCGGGGATGTTTTAGCAGGAATCATTGGTGGTTTGCTGGCTGGAGGAATGGAGGTGTTTGAGGCAGCAAAGCTGGGAAAAGATATGCATGGGTTAGCTGGTGATGAAGCTACGGCAAAGAAAGGTGCGTATGCTGTTATGGCATCTGATATCCTGGAAGGTCTTTGGAATATTTAGTGTCTTGTAGACAGAATGGAGATTAACATGAAAGAATATAACCGCACTTGTGCGGAAGTTGATTTAGAAGCAATTCGACATAATATACGAGAAGTGAAGGGGGGCATTAAAGAAAACACAAAAATAATGGCAATTGTGAAGGCAGATGCATATGGGCATGGTGCAAAGCAAGTGACACAGGCTTTAGATTCCCTTGTTGATGCATATGGTGTAGCAATTGCAGAGGAGGCACTGCAGCTGCGCAGCTATGGTGTTGACAAAATGATATTGATTCTTGGATATATTGATCCAGAATGGTTTGGAGATTTGATTTGTAATGATATATCTCTTACTATTTTTGATTTTGACACAGCACGTTTGCTTAGTCAGGTGGCCTGTGGAATAGGACAAAATGCACGAATTCATATTAAAGTGGATACCGGAATGAGCCGGATTGGTTTTTTACCTGAAAAAGAAAATGTAAAGGCAGTAAAGCAGATTGCCTTGTTGCCGGGAATTGAGATAGAGGGAATTTTTACGCATTTTGCTCGTGCAGATGAGACTTCTGTAAACCCGATAAAGGAGCCTTATCAAAAATTTATTCAATTCGTTAATCTTATTAAGGATGAGGGCGTGCAGATTCCGATTTGTCATGCAAGCAATAGTGCAGCTATTATCCGTTTTCCGGAAGCAAATTTGGATATGGTACGTTCGGGAATTACGACATATGGAATTTATCCGTCTGACGAGGTTGAAAGAGAGCATTTTCATTATTTGCCTGCAATGCAATGGAAGACGAGTATTTCTTATGTAAAGGAAGTGCCGCCTGGAACGGAAATCAGTTATGGCGGAACTTATACAACGACTCGAAGAACCAGAGTGGCTACTGTTCCGATAGGTTATGCCGATGGGATGAAGCGTTCGGCATCAAACATAGGAAAAGTTCTGGTATGTGGAGAATATGCACCCATTCTCGGAAGAATATGCATGGATCAGTTTATGATTGATGTTACGGAGATAGAGGAAGCAAAGCGAGGAAGTAAAGTTATAATTTTTGGAAAAGACGGCGACAAGGAAATTACAGTAGAGGAAGCGGCAGCGTGGTCGGAGTCATTTTCTTATGAGTATTTATGCAGTATAACCGGAAGAGTACCGAGAAAATATAAGGGAATTGAATAACACATTTGTATATCTTTTCGTATATTGGGAATAATAGGAACTGAGATAACAATCCCTGAAATAATGGCGGAAAAGCTTGTAAAGGAGTGTAAAAGTTGGTTGTTAAACGAGGAGATATATTTTATGCAGATTTACGCCCGGTTATCGGTTCCGAGCAAGGTGGTGTAAGACCGGTTCTGATTGTACAAAACGATATGGGAAACCGGTACAGTCCAACCGTAATATGCGCAGCTATTACATCTAAAATGAATAAAGCAAAATTGCCGACACATGTAGCGTTAGAAGCAGATAAGTATGGAATTGTCAAGGATTCTGTAATTTTGCTTGAGCAGGTTAGGACAATTGATAAATCCCGGCTGAAGGAAAAGGTGTGTCATCTGGAAGATGAGGTGATTGAACAGATAAATATGGCATTAAAAGTCAGCTTTGCCCTTGATACATATGATGCATAAGGGAAAAAGTGGAATATTGACAAAAGTAGACAAATATTATTTGACAGTAGTGTTTTACTATATTAAAATAGAGTTATAATATTAAGAAAGGAGAAGTATATGCGTTTATCTATAGCGCAATACGCTGATTATAAATGAAAAAGGGGAAACAGATTATAGTTGCTTTTTTAGTAGTTGCATTAGTATTTCCATTAGCTGTAGGAAATTCGGTAAATTCCGAAGCGTCTGCCAAGGCAAAGAAAATTATTTTAAAAACAAAAAAGAAAACGTTATGTGTTGGAGAGCGTTTTGCTTTAAAGGTGAAGTGTGTGAGACCGAAAAACGCTTCTCAAGTGGTAAAATTTGAGTCAAAACATCCTTCTGTTGCTACCGTGGATTCGAAAGGAGTAGTGAAAGCTAAAAAAGCCGGTTCTGCCTTGATTGTTGTGCGTTCATGGACAAATAAATGGGTAGTGGCTTCATGTAAGGTCGATGTTCTTAAAGGTGTAAAGAACAAATCAATCAAATTGAATCGCACCTCGCTTAATTTGAAAGTAGGAAAATCTGCTAAATTAAAAGTAAAAAAGTGGATTCCGTCTAAAACAGCAATTAAAAAAGTGACTTGGAAATCATCCAATAAGAAGGTTGCCAAAGTTTCCAAAAATGGTAAGATAAGAGCAATATCTGCTGGTAAGGCAAAGATAACAGCTACGAATACATATGGAAAGAAAGCAGTTTGTAAAGTTCGAGTGTTTGAAGTAGCAAGACCGGTTCCTATACCGTCAACGAAACCAACCACAGTGCCGACAAATACTCCGACGACAGTTCCAACTGTACCACCTGTTGTTGTAGAACCATCTGTTAATGAGGAGGGTACTTTTGCTACGTATGTCATTCCTAAAACAGCTTCACAGTTCACTCTTTCTATGAAAGATTCCAATATTACAATGAGTTCATCAGAACTTATCGATTTAAAAGCGTATATAGCAAGTACACCAAGTGAGGTTTGCCAGAAGTGGGAGAATATGGAGGAATATTCAAAAGTATCCGGAGGTTATTTGTATACTATTTCTGGTGGTAAGGATAGTAACGAAAAAACATTAGTAATTGAGAAGAACAGTGCGCTGGGTCAAATTACAACACAAGATTATTCTGGAACCTACTCTGTTTCTGTTACAAGTAATTCACACTCTTCATATACAATTAGTCGAAGCAAAGTAAAGGATGCACAGGGAAATATTTTGTCTGGGGCAGGAAATGAAACAATAACTTTTACGGAGCAGGATGGTAAGTATACAGGATTAGCTACTATTGGAAATAAAGATTACTCAGTTGCATATAATGCCGATAGCATAACGGTAAGTAACAGTAATGGTTTAGCGTATACAGTCAGTGAAACATTGGCAGGGTATAGTATTGTTTTGGAAAAGGATGGTTTGACAGATTATCTTGATGAAAATAATGTAAATATATCGTATTTACCATAAAAATGGTGACTGGTAATGTTGTGCTATTTATAAACAGGATTGGGAAACAAACGAACAAACGGCATTCAGCTTCGGCTGGTGCCGCTGTTTGTTTTGAGGGCGGAAAACCTTGCTTTTTAGCTCTCTAAACAAACTGGAAATTACAGAGGTGAAGAAATTGGATATTAAATCGAAGCTGACATCAAAAGACGATAAGTACGCTTGTGCGATTGCAGATAAAATCATAGCAGAAAGCCAGGAGACAGAAGAGTGGTATGAATATTTTGATGAATTTGCCTCCCTGCTCAATCATCCGAAATCGTTGGTAAGAAATAGAGTGCTGTATATTCTTGCGGCAAATGTTCAATGGGATGATGAAAAGCGTTTTGATTTGATTGTTACGGACTTCTTATCTCATATTACTGATGAAAAACCAATTACAGCAAGACAATGTATCAAGGCACTTGCTCAGATAGGGCAGACCAAACAACAATATATTCCTATGATACTATCAGCTTTACACCGTGCTGATTTATCTAAGTATAAAGACAGTATGCGTCCGCTAATCGAAAGGGATGTTGCGGAGACAGAAAGGATACTGACAACTTATAATTTGAAAGAGGGCATGTGATGGTTGAGATTATAAAATATGACAGGAAATATGAAGATGAGTTCATGAGTCTAATTAAAAAAGAAGGCGAAGATTGGGAGATATATTGGAAAGAGCCAAATGCAACGTTATACAGAAAATCCTTTGAACAGTCGATTACATATCTTGCATTAGTCGATGGGAAAGTCTGTGGTTATTCTCGTTCCTTCTTTGATGTATAATCCGCAGGACGCTCTCTACGCTTTAATGATTTGACAAATGAACAATTCAACGACAAAAAGTTCTTGAAGTTAATGCAGAACAAATAGGAAATGTTGGGACGATTAAAACGAAAGATGCAACAATTGAAGTTGTGAGCAAGTACGATGTTATTGTTTTAGCTGGCGGAATTTCTTTGAAGGTGTTTGACAAGGTGCAGGAAATCAGACAGCAGCGGCATCGCAGAACGGTAACGGGCAAGAGCAATATGGCTTGTTCGTTAAGATTTACGAGGACAATGCCAGCGGCAAGTTGAGTGATGACCGCTTCACTATGATGAGAAAGACCTACGAGGATGAGCAAAATGACCTCAAAGAAGAGGACAAAAGTCTGCAACAGGAAATCGAAGAACAGGAACGACAGACAGAAAATTTAGAGCAGTTTATTCAGCGGGTACACCGCAACAGCCAACTCACAGAACTGACCCCCTACGCCCTTAGAGAGCTTGTGAAGTCGGTTTATGTGGATGTACTGCTAAAGGTGGAACAGGCATGAATACAATCATGCCTGTTCCAGAAATTCTAATATTACTGTCTTACCAGCAGGGAGCTTTTTCTCCCCGTTTATAAATAATAAAGAAATGGATGATCAAATGGAAAGAAAGAAAAAGACATTAAAATGGATTTGTTTTGGTTTACTTCTTTGTTTTGTACTTTTTTTGCCAGCTCTGCAGATAAGTGCAAAGTCAAAAGTAAAGGTATCAAAATCTAATATTAATATGTATTGTGGGACAGTTAAACGGATTCGTGTTAGAGGTATAAAGAAAAAAAGCCTGTGCCGGTATAAGAGTAAAAATGCACGGGTTATTAAGGTTTCTGCAAAGGGATATATACGTGCCATCAGGCCTGGGAAAGCGAAAGTGACTGTTAGTTATCCTGGGAAAAGGTCTGCTGTCTGCAAAATAAATGTTATGCAGTATGTAAAAAGTTTAAAAATTTTATCTGCTAACACAGTTATTTTGACAGAAGGTGGTTCTGCGCAGATAAATACTCGTGTATTGCCTGTAAAAGCCAGTAGCCGGGGAGTGACTTTCGTTTCAGAAAATAAGGAAATTGTCAAGGTTGATTCGAAAGGTAAATTATATGCTCAAAAAAGTGGGACGGTACGGATTTATATTACAACAAATGGAATTACCAATAGAAAGAAACGAATCACACAATCGATAACTGTTGTTGTGCAAAAGGCGACTGTGCCAGAAGATACATATCTTTTGACACCTCTTTTGGAATATCCGGATCAGAGTGCGATTTCTAATACTCAGATGGTAGTGAAAACGGGCTTATGTAAAGATTTAAGTGGCAATATTTATACTGTATACATGCTAAATAAATCTTATGGTGCAACCGTTTCAGTTCGATTTAACAATAAAGTATGGGACACTAAAAAAGGTGTAAAAGAAACATTTCAGTTTTTGGAGCAGACATTGACATTTAAGTATACAACTTCGGATGGAACTGCCCGGGTAGAAAAAAACAAGGATAGCAGCTTTTGGAATGTATTAGATTTGGAAAATAAAAATACATATTCTTTTCAAGGTTATTTAAAGGATAACTTTTTCCATTCTCCGTATGCAATTGTGCTTGTGAAGGGGAACACAGTGAATTTGGTAGAATTTAATTAAAAAGGATTGAATTCCATTTTAATTTAAGTATATACAAAAGAAAAACACCTCCGGGAAGAGGTGTTTTTCCTAGCACCCAAAGGTGCTAAAGCGTATAATAGGGTGGGAGTAGAAAGTGCTTTTAATCACTATCCAAGATTTATTATAGAGTCGAGATGTGAACTTGATGTGTACAAAATATGAATAAATTGTAAACGTTTAAAAGCACATCTTTCTATTGCCAAACAAAAGGAACAAAGAGTATAATGTAACTTGTGAGCATACTGATTTTGCGAAGCAAAGCATATGAGAGGTAAAAATACAGAAAGCAAAGGTTTTAACGATGAAAATAGGTTTAGTTCGGCACTTTAAAGTAAAGTGTCCACACAAAACACTGATGACATCTCGTGAGTTTCGGGAATGGTCGGAAAAGTACGAGCATGCAGGGGTTATAAAAAAAGATGTCAATATGTATGGAACAAAATGGGATGCGTGTTATAGCAGTGATATGCAGCGGGCGGTTACAACGGCAAAAGAAGTTTATAGTGGTAAGGTTATTATTGATAAATTACTGAGAGAAGTTGACAATATGCCTTTTATACATTCAGAAAAGCTTGTGCTTCCTTTTCCAGTCTGGCATATTTGTGGACGGCTGGCATGGTTTTTTAAATCAAAGAGTCAGCCAGAGAGTATACGTGGGACGAGAAGAAGAATTCGTATGTTTCTCAGGCAAATTGACTGGAAACAAGATAACATATTGATTGTATCTCATGGATTCTTAATTTTTAATATTACATGGGAATTATTTCGTATGGGGTTTATAGGTAAAAAAGTAAGGCGTGTTAAAAATGGTATTTTATATGAATATGAGTGTAATGCGCCAAAGAGTATTATAAAGAGGAAATTGTGATGCAAATATCGATTTTATGTGTAGGAAAAGTACGTGAGAAATTTTTTGCCGATGCAATCAGGGAGTATGAAAAGCGTCTTAGTCGGTATACAAAAATTCAGATTTTTGAGGTAACGGATGAAAAAACACCAGATCATGCTTCGGAGGCAATGGAGGATTTGATCCGTGCAAAGGAAGGTGAACGTTTGAAAAGGTATATAAGGGAAGGTATGTATACAATTGCACTGGATATTGCAGGAAAACAATGTGATTCCGTTGCATTTTCTCGAAAAATCAGTAATCTGATGTTGTTTGGGGAAAGCCATATTGCATTTATCATTGGAGGGTCACTTGGATTGCACTCTTCTATACTGCATTCTGCTAATGAGCGCTTGAGTTTTTCCATGATGACATTTCCACATCAATTAATGAGAGTGATTTTGTTTGAGCAGATTTATCGTGCTATGCGCATTATGAACGGAGAACCATATCATAAATAAACAATAAGAAAGGATCAAGTATAAACTTATGCAGCGATTACAGGAACTTGTGTCAGAGTATGTAGAACGAGGTGAAATTGCCGGAGTAAATGGTCTGGTACTTCAAGAAGGAAAGGAACTTGCATATTTTCAGGCAGGATGCAGGAATTTGGAAAGTCAGGAAAAAATGAGCCGGGATACAATTTGCCGGCTCTATTCCATGTCGAAACCGATTACAGCAGCAGCCGTTATGATTTTATTGGAGCGTGGGAATATTGATCTTATGGACTGGGTTTCGGATTATCTTCCTGGCTTTGAAAATCAGATGGTGGCAGAGGGTGATAACTTAAGACCAGCAGCATGTCGGATGACAATTCGACATTTGCTTTCAATGACATCTGGTTTATGCTATCCCGGAGATGTAACACTGGCAGAACAGAAAACAGGACAGGTTTATGCGGAATGTGAACAGAGGTTGTATTCGGAAAATCCAATGTCAACAATGGAATTTGCCGAAAAGATTGGGCAGTGTCCATTGAAGTTTGATCCAGATCAATCCTGGGGATATGGTACCTCTGCAGATATTCTGGGGGCTCTTGTAGGAGCAGTATCAGGCATGAAATTTAGTGAATTTTTAAATGAAAATATATTTGAGCCTTTAGGAATGGAAGATACAGCTTTTTATGTTCCGTCTGAAAAGCAAAGCCGTTTAGCAAAAAGTTACGAATATACCGAAGGTAAATTGAAAGAGTATAGAGGAGAGTTCTTGGCAATTTCTAGTCGTATGGAGCATGCTCCCTGGTTTGAATCAGGAGGAGCAGGACTTTGTTCTACGATAGATGATTATGCAAAATTTGCTTCTATGCTTATAAATGGTGGTACATATAGTGGAAAAAGGATTTTATCAGAAGCGAGCGTGCAGTATATGACAACAGCAGAGTTAATGCCAAAGAATCAGGCTGAGTTTCTGAATTGGGATGGTATGCAGGGATTTAGTTACGGAAATCTGATGCGTATTATGAAAAGACCGGAATATGCAGTCAGGCTGGCACTGCAAGGTGAATATGGCTGGGATGGCTGGCTGGGTCCATTTTTTCTAAATGCACCCAAAGAGAAGCTGACTTTTTTACTTATGCTGCAACGAGCGAATACAGGAACATTCAGTCTTACAAGAAAACTGGTCAATACAGTAATACAGCAGATATAGAAAAGGAGTGGTAGAGATGATACGTCAAAAGAAAGTTATGTGCTTTCCCGGGGGAGTAAAAAAGGCTTTTACAGTCAGCTATGATGATGCAGTGGAGCAAGATGGACAATTGATTCGGCTTATGGAGCAATATAAAATTCGCGGAACTTTTAATATAAGTACCGGATGGCTTGTTGAAGAGGGTACTGTATTTGCAGAAGGTGAGGTACACCGCAGGCTGACAGTCAGCCAGTGTAAAAAAGTATATGATTCACCTGTTTGCGAGGTGTCTACTCATGGTTTTTCACACCCTTTTCTAACAACGTTAGAACCTGAAATGATAATGGATCAGATTGTCAGTGACCGGGAAATGCTGGAACAAATGTTTGGATGTGTTGTGATGGGACATGCATATCCATATGGGTATTATAATGAAACAGTAATGAAAATATTGGACTTGGCAGGGGTTCACTATGCAAGGACGGTGCAATCTACCGGAAAATTTGATTTGCCGGCAGATTGGCTTGAATTGAATCCTACTTGTCATCATGATGATAAAAACCTGAAGAACCTGACAGAAGAATTTTTAAAGCTGGCTCCGGATGTATATCCACAGATGTTCTATGTATGGGGGCATACATTTGAATTTGAACGGAATAACAACTGGTATGTAATTCGGGAATTATTTCAGAATATTTCTGGGAAAAAGGACATTTGGTATGCTACAAATGGAGAAATTTATGATTATGTAAAAGCTTATAAAAATCTTGAATGGTCTGTGGATGGGACAAAAGTTATAAATCGTTCTGCACAGACATTGTGGGTGGAAATTGATGGGACGATGAGAAAACTTGAGCCGGGTTTTCAGACGATTTAGCATAAGGAGATGACAAACGTGGGAAAAGTCTATGAAGATATAACAGAATTAATAGGGTGTACGCCGCTTCTTCATATTGGAAGATTTGAGAAAGAAAGGGCATTGAGTGCAAGACTCCTTGTAAAAATAGAGGCTTTTAAT
>CATZVV010000050.1 GCA_958425285.1 uncultured Lachnoclostridium sp.
AGCATAATGGTCGTATCCTTCAATCCTTCTGTCCAATCCTGAAGTCCGCCTTCGTACCAAGCGCTCTCTACTTCCTTATAAACAGCAAGAAGAGTTGGGGTATCTCCCATATCGTTCTTTTCCAATATGTCTTTTTGGTTTGTAATAATATCCTTTAAAAGCTTAGCATATTCTGTCGCAGAAAGTCCCAGCGAAGAATCATTTTCACCTCGCATACCTACCGTAACAATATTCTCAAAATCTTTATTTCTCTTAATTCCATCTTCCCAGAACTGATTTAAAGACTCTGGAATTTGTGTATAATCCCATAACGCTGCACTTCCTTTTCCCCAGAGTGAAGAATCTACGTAATTTTTCCAAACTCTTCCCCACTCTACGCCTGCCCGGCACATCGGTTCATGATGTGATGCTCCCATAACAATTCCATAGGCATCTGCATGTGCGGCATTGGCGATAGAAGAAGACTTACCATCTGTACTAAAACAGTTCGACCACATGGCCGGCCACAGATAATTTGCTTTTAAACGAAGTAGTAATTCAAATACATGATCGTAAAAATCCTCATTATATCCACCAAACTTGTTCTTTGTCCATGAAGTCAGAGATGGGGCTTCATCATTTAAGAAAATCCCACGATATTTAACAGAAGGTTCCTTTGAAGTACACTCCAACTCACTCTGTACAAAGGAAATCTGTTCTTTTGTATCAGGGACAGCATCTCCCCAGTATACCCATGGGGATACTCCCATTAATTCAGAAATATGAAATATGCCATATTCCGTACCTCTCTTATCACTTCCAACAACAACAATTGCCTGTTCAACACCTTGACATGGATTATCCACAATCTTAATGATATATGTCTCCCACTTGTCCTTAATTTTCGAAACATCTAACTTACCGGCACTGATTAGATCGTCAATCACTTGATTTTTCCCAATCGTTCCGGCAATAATTGCTGTCTTTCCAAGTTTAGAAGAATCTGTTACTACACTCGGTTTTTTGCCGCATACAAGCTCAACATCGCCGGCAAATGCCTCTGCTACTAATGACACTCCATCATAATCATCTCCGGATGCGTCAATAAAAATGTTCGCTTGTGAAAAAGTATCTGCAATGGTAATCTTTTTTTCATTTTCCGGGGTCGGCGATACCCCCTCATCTGGTACTGAAGAAGCTGTTACCACCGGCACTCCCATGGATGGAGAAACCGAAGCATTTGGCACACCGCTTCCAATTGGCAGTGCTGAAGTTTTAGACGAATTCTGACTTGATTTCTTAACCTCTGTCACCTTTACTTTTAAAACAAGCTTCTTCTTTTTCCCCTTCCATTTAAATTTTGCAGTAACTTTGGTATTTCCCTTTTTTCTTCCTTTAATTGTAACGGATGCCTTTTTTCCTTTTTTTACTGACTTAACAATTTTTGCAACAGACGGCTTACTGGAACTCCATTTCACCTTATCTTTCTTTCCAAAATTCCTTAACTTTACCGTTGCTTTTTTTCCTACTTTAAGTGAGACGGAACGTTTGCTGAGCTTTGGTTTTGCTGCAGCTGATAAATTCATATTGCTTGCCGGCATCATCATCGCAATCACAAGTGAAAACATAATGACAATAGCCAGTCCACGCCTTCTCACTCTGGAAATCAATTTCTGATTTCCCCCTGTCTTTTTGATTCTTTTCACAATAACCTCCTCCATTTCATTGTATATGATTCTAAGGCAACTACTATACTTATATAATAAAACAGATTTCGGTTTGCTACAATTACATTAATTGACCGATGGTTTGCAATTATTGACCGATGGTTTCTAATTACAAAAGAATTCCATTTTTTTTCATTAACACCCGTGCTGTATCAAGAGAATCTACGCCTGTTCTGTTTTTAATTGGCGCAAACTCTTTTTCACGTTCCACTTCAAAAGAAAGGCAATTATCCATCATATGAATCATATCTAAAACAAGTGTTTCAAATTTATAACCATTTGGTTTCTCTGGTTTTACTTTATTTCCATATTCGTCGATATATGGAATCTTTTTCTCTACAACATGAACAGGCATATTCCGATTCATAATATCTGTCAGCGTATGCACTTCAAACAAATAATTTAATATAACACCATAATTATAGGATAATGTCCCATCTGATTCCCTGGAATGAATCATCTCTTCTGTCATTTCATAATATTCTACAATCGAAGGCTTTCCATCCTCTAAACAAAGCACACCTACTTTTTCATTTGGATCTGCCTTTGCAACCACCTTAGCACCACAAACACAGCCGGCTTCTATCGTGGCTCCTACAAACACAGGATCTGCAATTCTTTGTAATACATTATCAACTGCAAATACATTCAGCCATTCAACACCGAGTTCCTTCATTTTTGTTAAAAGCCCGGCTTTTGCCAACGATGAGAACCATCCTCCATTTCCATTCGGAGATGTGGAAAGCTTTGACTTGTCTTCCATATAAATTTTTCCATCATAACTAACAGAAGGAGCCATTTCCTGTACAAAAAAGAAGATTAAGTTTTTATCATAGCCAAAATAATCATGCTCTGCGAAGAATCCCCTTGTGTCTGCATCATTCTTCTCACTTGTCATAATGAACAACGGCACATAACAACCGACTTTTTTCACTACAGCCAAAAGATTATGTACCAACTGCTCAAATAAGTATAGTTCCCTCGTTATTCCGACATTCAACATGCCTTTGGGCTTATCTAACCCAAGTCTGGTCCCCTGGCCGCCCGCCAGTAATACAGCTCCCACCTTGCTTTGTTTCATGGCTTCAATTCCAGTCTTTTCAAAATGCTCTTTTTCACGTTCAATCTGTGCCAATGTCTTGGCTCCCAAAGGCTCCAGTTTGCCTTTTTCACCCTCTTTTCCTCGACTCTCAATTAAACGAAGTAAGGATAAGTCTAAATCCTCAATCTGCGCAAGCAGACTTTTTTGTTCCTCTTCTGTTAACTCCTTGTAATATTGCAATAAATGCTCCTGTGAATGAGCCTCTAATTTATTTTTTGCTTCTGCAAATGTCATTTTCCTGTCTCCTTTCGAAACTCTTAATCGAATCATTACAGTTCAGCCATAGCTCAATTTCGATGGCGATAAAATCGCCTTCGATTCTGCCTTCCGTTACAGTTCAGCCATAGCTCAATTTCGATGGCGATAAAATCGCCTTCGATTCTGCCTTCCGTTACAGTTCAGCCATAGCTCAATTTCGATGGCGATAAAATCGCCTTCGAAATTGAGCTTGGGCAGAGCGCCATATACGGAGAGCGAAAACAGACTGTTTGCAAGCAAGCTTGCACAGGCTGTTTTCGCTCTCCGTGCATGGCTAAACTGTAACTACATTGTATCATTTTTGAGGAAATACACAAGGGGAAAGTTGTTATTCCTTTTATTTCGTGGTATGATAGGTTGTAACAATACGAATATTGAATAGAAATGAGGGAAATGAATCAATGACACAAAATGAAAAAGCTCTGAAACTTCATGAGGAATGGAAAGGAAAGTTAGATACAATGCCGAAGTGTCAGGTGAAGACACGCGAAGATTTGGCACTGGCTTATACCCCTGGTGTTGCTGAACCATGTAAGGTAATTGCAGAGGACAAAGAAGCGGCCTATCGTTATACAATAAAGTCAAATACGGTTGCTGTAGTATCCGACGGAAGTGCTGTCTTAGGGCTTGGAAATATAGGGGCAGAGGCGGCTATGCCTGTTATGGAAGGAAAGGCTGTCCTTTTTAAAGAGTTTGGCGGTGTAAATGCTTTTCCAATTTGTCTGGATACTCAGGATACAGAAGAAATTATTAAAACAGTAGTCAATATTGCCCCGGCTTTTGGCGGCATTAATCTGGAAGACATCTCGGCACCGCGTTGCTTTGAGATCGAATCCCGCTTAAAGAAATTACTAAACATTCCTGTTTTCCATGATGACCAGCACGGTACCGCAATTGTTGTCCTGGCGGGTATTATCAATGCTCTCAAGGTCGTAGGGAAGGAAAAGGAGAGCTGCAAAGTCATTGTAAATGGCGCAGGCTCTGCCGGTATTGCTATCAGTAAGCTACTTCTAAAATATGGATTTAAGCATCTGCTGCTCTGTGATAAGAATGGAATCCTATCCCAAAATACAACGGACTTAAACTGGATGCAGCAGGAAATGATAAAGGTTACAAACTTAAATAATCAGGAAGGATCATTGGCAGACGCTTTTGTCGGAGCAGATATATTTGTTGGCGTATCCGCCCCAAATATTGTAACTCCTGAAATGGTTTCATCCATGAATCGGGATGGAATCCTGTTTGCTATGGCAAATCCTGTTCCGGAAATTATGCCGGATGTTGCAAAAGCTGCCGGTGCAAAAGTAGTTGGAACCGGACGCTCTGATTTTCCAAATCAAGTAAACAATGTCGTTGCCTTTCCAGGAATTTTCAGAGGTGCTTTAGAGGGACGGGCAGAACAGATTACAGAAGAAATGAAGTTAGCCGCCGCATTTGCCATTGCTTCCCTCGTACCGGAGAATGAATTAAATGAAAATAATATTATGCCAGAAGCTTTTGATCCACGGGTAGCGGACGTTGTAAGCGCAGCCGTAAAGGCTCATATATAAATGCAAAAGAACAGATTGATGTGGGGAGAAAAGCCGTATCATTCTCTTGATTATGAAATGAAGCAGAGGTTTGGTGAAAAAGTATATAAAATTGCACTAGATGGTGGTATGACTTGTCCGAACCGGGACGGAACAATTGGTCGAAAAGGCTGTATTTTTTGTAGTGGCAATGGTTCCGGTGACTTTGCTTCTCCTATTTGTGAATCGGTTACAAAACAAATTGATCAGGGCATTGCCGGCATCCGCTCCCGGAAAACAGTGGGAAAGCGTTTTATTGCTTATTTTCAGTCTTTTACAAACACGTATGCACCTGTTGAACGGTTGCGTCAACTCTACACAGAGGCATTGTCTCACCCAGATGTAGCTGTTTTGTCTATTGCAACAAGACCTGACTGTATCAATCACGAGGTTCTTTCCCTCTTGGAAGAGTGCAACCAAATAAAACCGGTTATGGTCGAACTTGGATTACAGACAATTCACGAAGAGACTGCCAGATTTATACGCAGAGGATATCCTCTTTCCGTATTTGATGCAGTTCTTCGAGAGTTAAAGCAACGTCAAATTGAAACCGTTGTGCATGTTATTTCAGGACTTCCATTAGAAAACAAGCAGAAATTTTGTGAAACGATTGAATATCTGTCAGAAAAATCGATTGACGGAATCAAACTTCAGTTACTTCATGTATTAAAAAATACTGATTTGGCCTTTTATCTCGGCAGCCCAAAGCTTCATATCTTAGAAAAGGAAGAATATTTCGAACAAATTGCGGCAGCACTCTGTTTGCTTCCTCCTGAGACAGTAATCCACCGATTAACCGGAGATGGTCCAAAAGAAAGTCTTCTTGCGCCATTATGGAGCAGCCGCAAAAGAGAAGTTTTAAATGAATTACACCGTTATCTCAAAGAAAATAAAATCTGGCAATCAAAGGAGTATCACTATGCAAAATGAACCAAATACCATTTATAAATTAATTGTCTTATATATGTTAGATAAAGTTCAAATTCCTCTGACAAACCGGATTATTTCGGAATATGTACTCGGAAAGGAATATACAAATTATTTTAATTTACAAACTGCATTTACGGAATTATTAGATGAGCAGATGATTGCAATTGATATGACATATAAGACAACTTACTATCACCTAACCGATAAAGGAAAGGAAACACTAACCCTGTTTCAAAGTCAGCTTTCTCCTGAAATAAGGGATGAAATTGAACATTTCTTAAAAGAAAACCATTATTCTATTATTGAAGAAGTAGGCACGTTTACCGATTACCGGGTTCTTCCAACTGGTGATTATGAGTCGACTTGTGCCTTAAAAGAGAACGGTCACACTTTAATGGAACTAAAGATTACAACCTCTTCCGAGGATGAAGCCGCAAAAATCTGTGCTTCCTTTTCTGAAAAAAATGAGAGTATTTATCAAGACCTGATACAACATTTGCTTTCTTAAGAAACAAGTGAGCGTCCGGGGTAATAAATCATTTCCCTAAACGCTCACACTTCTATTTATTATATCTGAAACATCTCAACAAAATATTCTACATATTCCCATATCTCATCTTTTCCTTCTTTTGTCTGTGCAGAAAATGGAATTACAGGCGTATCAGGAACAACCTTCAACGTTTTTTTGATACATGCAATATGCTTTGCTTTTTGGCTTTTCGTTATTTTATCTGCCTTTGTTGCAATAATGACCGGATTAAATCCCATCTTCATTAACATCTGATAAGTCTCTACATCCTTTTTAGAAGGTTCATGACGAATATCAATTAAAAGAAAAATAACCCGCAGTGCCTTTGAATGTTCCAAATAATTCGTTATCATTTTATACCACTTTTCGGCAATCTCCTTGGATACCTTTGCATAACCATATCCAGGAAGGTCAACAAGATAACAGACCTGATTCACATTGTAATAATTTATTGTCTGTGTTTTTCCCGGCTGGGAGGAAATCCTGGCAAAGGATTTCCGGTTCATAAGCGTATTAATCAGAGACGATTTTCCAACATTAGAACGTCCCCAAAATGCCATCTCAACTTTGTCATTATCCGGCAATGTACTTGCAATACCACAAACAGTTTCCAGTTCTAGTGACTTAATGACCACTTGAGCACCTCCTCCATTGTCTCCACAAAATGAATTTCCAATCCTTCTATCACCTCGGCTTCCAATTCGCTAACGTCCGATTGATTCTGGACAGGCACAAGAACCTTCTTTATTCCGGCTGATTTTGCAGCAAGCAGTTTTTCCTTCAAACCACCAATCGGCAGCACTCGCCCCCGTAGAGTAATCTCTCCCGTCATTGCCACATCTGCACACACCTTCTCACCGGATATAGCCGAATACAATGCTGTTGCCATTGTCACTCCTGCGGAAGGTCCGTCCTTTGGAACTGCTCCTTCCGGTACATGTAAATGAAAATCATGCTCTGCAAAATAACTGCCATCCTTTTTATGTTTTTTCTCCAACGTCCGCACGTAACTCAGCGCAATTTTGGCAGACTCCTTCATCACATCTCCCAGTTTCCCGGTCAACTCCAGTTTTCCGGTTCCCGACATTACATTAACTTCGATTTCCAATGTGTCACCGCCAACCTGTGTCCATGCCAAGCCACGAACAATTCCGACATCTGCTTTTTTATTTGCCGGATTCACCCGATACTTTTTCTTACCAAGAAACTCTTCCATATTTTTTCCGGAAACACGTACTTTTTCTGTCGTACCCTCCATAATTTGCTTCGCTGTCTTTCGGCATATACGGCCAATCTGTCTCTCCAATGAGCGTACACCGGCTTCTTTTGTATAACATTGAATCATTTCTTCTATGGCCTTTTCTGTTATTGATAATTGTTGCTTTTTAAGTCCGTGTCGTTCTATTTGTTTCGGAATTAAATGTTCTTTTGCAATATGGGTCTTTTCATTCGCAGTATATCCGGAAATCTCAATCAATTCCATCCGGTCAAGAAGTGGTCTGGGAATCGTATCCACTGAATTCGCTGTACAAAAAAACAATACTTCAGACAAATCTACCGGCAATTCTACATAATGATCCGTAAAACTGCTGTTTTGCTCAGGATCTAAAACCTCTAACAAAGCGGATGAAGTATCCCCTTTATAGTCACTGCTCACCTTATCAATTTCATCTAAAAGAATGAGAGGATTTTTCACACAGGCCTTCTTCAATGCACCAATAAGCCTTCCCGGCATAGCTCCCACATAGGTCCGGCGATGTCCCCGGATTTCTGCCTCATCCCTCACACCTCCAAGACAAATACGTACATATCTTTTTTCCAGTGCTCTTGCAACCGACTTTGCAATAGATGTTTTTCCAGTTCCCGGCGGACCTACCAGACATACAATTGGACTCTCTCCTTTTCCAGTTAATGTACGTACCGCCAGAAATTCCAAAATTCTTTCCTTTACCTTGTCCAGTCCATAATGATCTTCATCCAGAATTCTCTGTGCCTCACCTAAATCCATTCTGTCCTCTGACATCTTATCCCACGGCAATTCCAGAAGGGTTTCAATATATCCTCTTGCCACAACATACTCGGATGAGCTATTTGGAATTGAGTGAAGACGCTTAATCTCTTCTTCTATCTTCTCCCGTATTTCACTGTTACATTCTAACTTTTTCAGCTTTTGAACATACTTTTCCGTATCATCTTCATCCTGGCCTTCGCCCAGTTCATCACGGATTACCTTCATTTGTTCTCTAAGAAAATAATCTTTTTGATTTTTACTTACTTCTTCCTGAACCTTTTCTTTAAAATCCGCCTGGATCTTAGAAATTTCAACCTCATTTGCTAACATATGCATTAGCAGTTCATATCTGGCATCTACAGAAAAACACTCTAACAAATCCTGCCGTGCTTCTGTTGTTATCATCAGGTTCATGCCCACCAAATCAATCAGCGTTCCTAAATCCTCTTCCTGATTAATCTTTTCATAAATGGACTTACCCACCTTGGGATTTGCTACCATATACATCTTATAATAATCTCGAATGGTACGGATTTTGGCTTCTGCCTCTTTTGAATCAAGTTCCTCTGTAACGGAATCATATGGAACAACATCAGCAATCAAATATGGCTTTGTCTGTACTGTAGTAAGCATAGTTCCACGCTGTCTTGTTTCTATCATAACTCGTCTGATACCATCCTGTAGTTTGACAATCTGTTTAATATTGGCAATTACACCAACTTCATACAAATCATAAAAAGAAGGCTCCTCTACCTCTGAATCCTTTTGATTGGTAACAAAAACAGACCGATCCCCTTCCATCGCTGCATCTACTGCTTCAATTGTAATTGGCCTGTTTATATCAAAGTGCACAAGCATCCCCGGGAGCACTGTCATTCCCCGAAGTGCTATCACTGGTAATGTTCTCATTTGTACACAACCTCCTGCTTTTTTCTTACATTAGTTTCCTCATTTAGGTCAAAAAAGGCGCAAGCTATGCGCTTTCGCCTTTTTCTAATTGGAACAACTCCGTTTTTCCACCGTTTTTCACTACATCTTCTGTAATGACAACTTCTTTCACATCCTCGTTGGATGGAATTTCATACATGAAATCCATCATACAGTTTTCCATAATTGCGCGAAGTCCTCTGGCTCCAGTTTTCCGTTCAAAAGACTGATGTGCAATCGCCCGCACCGCTTCATCTGTAAATTTCAGTTCTACTCCATCCAATTCAAATAGTTTCTGATATTGCTTTATAATTGAATTTTTTGGTTCTACCAAAATCCTTGTCAAAGCATCCTCGTCCAATAAATCTAATCCAACCGATACCGGTACACGACCTACAAATTCTGGAATAATACCAAATTTCACAAAATCCTGCGGCAATACCTGCTTAAATAATTCGCCAATTTTAACATCTTCCTCATCTGCTATTTCAGCATTAAAACCAATCGATTTTTTCCCAATTCTTGAACGGATAATCTTATCCAATCCATCAAAGGCACCACCGCAAA
>CATZVV010000051.1 GCA_958425285.1 uncultured Lachnoclostridium sp.
AAATAAAGATTATGAACTCCGGTCCCTCCACTAAGTGTACAACTATATTCTCCCCATGTACTTCCATTACCTGAAGGAATTGTAACTTCTCCAATCTTAGTCCCTCCTGTGCCATCAAGACGCACTTCTATTGTTCCTCCTGACAAACCGGCGGCCTTTACAGCAAAAGTTTTTGCGCCAGTTCCCAGATCTGCCTTTGATACAGCTGTCCAATCCCCACTCTGAATATTAACTACTTTCATATTCAGCGAATTTACAAAAAAACCTGTTTCTGAACACTCTGCTGTATTAATTCCTTTGCTCCACCCAAGAGTTTCTGCCTCTGTACGTACATAAGGATTGAGATTTTTCACCTGGGAAACCCCTCCCCAAGTTCCTGTAATTGTATTGATATGCCCACTTGAATCATAAGACACTTCCTCCATATGCGTAGAACGGTATCCTTGCTGATTATCAGGAAATCCAAGTGCTTTTGTAAGTGTTTGGGCATGATATGTAAAGTATGTTTTACCATTAAAATCAAAAAAGGCATGATGATTGTTGCCGCCAATTCCAAAAAAAGTACTTGGATTATTAAACACCTTTCCAACATATGTAAATGGTCCCATTGGGCTGCTGCTCTCCATGACGCATATGTTGCCTGTCCCAGTTTTTGCAACTGTATTAGAAAAATTAGAACAATATGAATAATAATATTTTCCATTATATTTATGGATACCCGAATCCTCGAAAATAGCTGGCGCATCAATTGCCTTTGCGTATCCATCTATCTCTACCATATTATCTTTTAATTTGATGACACGTGCAGTTCCCGGATTATTCTTCTGTTCCTGTGTTGCGGGACTCCCCGGTGTTCCACCACCATAGTATAGATATCCCGTTCCATCATCATCTACAAGTACAGCCGGGTCAAAAAGCCAGACAACCCCATCAGCAGCCTGCATACCCCACTTTATTAACTGACTGCCTGTCGCAGGCTCTTTGAAAGGTCCAATTGGAGAGTCTGCCTCTAATACACCGATTCCATTTGCATTATCTGCAAAATATAGAAAAAATTTTTCCTTTCCATTAATCTTTTTATGACAAATTGTAGGTGCCCACGAATTATTTGCCCATTTAGCTATACCATTTGGATCTTTTGTAGAATTTTTCCCTGCTACGGGAATTTCTCCATGATCCACCCAGTTTACTAAATCATCCGATGAGATTACATTTATTGTTGCAATATTGCCGTAATTATTTGACGATACCGGATATCCATTTGCATCCTTTTCTGTTGTCTCATACTGCTGGTTATCATTCGTCATATACACATACACACGTCCATTATAGCTCATAGCACATGGATCTGCCCCAAACTTATGATCCATCAGAGGATTTCCTCTACCCGGTGTTTTCGTTGAACCACTGTTCAACAACCCATTGTCATTCATCGCCGTTGCCGCCCTAACTTTGAAAACACCAGCTGGAACAGCTGTCACCATAAGTGCCATGGACAAAACAATGACTCCCATTCCCCGAAATACATATCTCATTTTTTTCCTCATAACTTTGTAACCCTCCTCATAAAATTTTCCCAATACTTTCGTTTCCACTACATTTTCTATACATAAACAAGTGGGGGCTGATAATCGCGTCACTCGCAAGTTTGTCGATGGCAAACTTGATGTGAACTAGCACTTTACTATAAAATAAAAAAAGCACCTGAACTGCGTCTTAACAAGCAATAACTGTTCACACATTCAGGTGTCCTCTTTATGTTAAATTATTTTCTGCCTTTACTGGTTCACTGATTTGTGTTTTCCCGCAAATAAATAAACCCCCTACCAACTTTATTTTAGCATTATACTTCTTAGTAAACAAGTGATTTTTTATATTCTTTTGTCACTTACTACCTCTTGCATTTATCTTACCGCTTTGCAGCCTCCCACAAATATAAACTAGCTATACTTCCATAAGGAGAATATCGTTTCCGATACCTTTCAAACCGCTCTTTTGTTATCTCTTTGTGGTGATAAATATTTTGCAGACCTTTGCGAATTCCAAAGTCTCCATAACTGAATACATCCTTTCTCTGCAACGAAAAAATTAAAAGCATCTCTGCCGTCCATATTCCTATGCCCTTCAACCGAACCAGTTCACGGCATACTTCATCATCAGATAATTTTCTCAATTGTACCAAATCCAATTCGCCATTAATTACAGCTTTTGCCGCTCCCTTCATGTATCCTGCCTTACGTCCGGACAAGCCAAATGACTGAAGGTATTCCAGCGGACATCCTTCAATCTTATCCGGAGTAATCCCTCCAAAACATTCTTTCATTCTTCTCCATACTGTTTGCAACGCCTTAGATGAAATCTGCTGACCGGCAATCGAATTTATAAGTGCTTCAAACAAATCCGGAATCACTTCCCGCTGAATGGGGCCAATCGTTTCTATCCACTCAGCCAACCGCTTATCCTTTTTCATCAAATAGCATATTTCTTCCTGTCCGTATTCAAAAAACATTCTTTCCTCCATCTTATGAATGCCTCTTCCATGCCGGAGGCCAACACAATAAAAGCATAGGGAACAATTCCAACCGTCCAGCCAGCATATCAAACATTAAAATAAACTTTGCAAATCCGGAAAATATCGAGTAGTTTCCCAATGGACCAACCAACTCCATACCCGGTCCAATGTTATTCAAGGTAGCTGCTACTGCAGTAAAATTTGTTGTAAAGTCTAATTCATCTACACCAATCAGTAATACAGAGACAAATAATATCATGAAATAAACTGCCGAAAATACATTAACAGAACGAACCACCTCATGCGGAACGCTATTTCCATCCATTGTAATTTTTTTAATTTCCTTTGGATGTGCCAAAAGAGACAATTCCTTTTTTACCGTCTTAAACAAAATTACAATTCTAGAAACCTTCATCCCACCTCCGGTACTGCTTGCACATGCTCCAACAAACATCAAAATAATTAAAATGGTTTTTGATAGCTGCGGCCAAAGATCAAAGTTTGTAGTTGCAAAACCCGTTGTTGTAATAATTGACCCCACTTGAAAGAAAGCGTGGCGAGCAATTTCACTAAAACTGTCATATAATCCACGAATATTAAAGCTGATAATGATTCCGGCCACACAAATGATTCCTAAATACCAACGAACTTCCTCCAAATGCAGCGCCTGCTTTATCTTTCTGTGAATTACCAAAAAGAAAAGACTGTAATTAATGCCACTTATAATCATAAAGACAGTAACAATGTTCTGCTGAATTGCGGTATAACTTGCAAAACTATCATTTTTGATTCCAAAACCACCCGTTCCTACCGTTCCAAAACTGGAGCAGAACGCATCAAAGACTGGCATTTTGAATATAACAAGTAATAAAACCTCAGCTAATGTAATAACAATATAAATCAAATATAAAATCTTTGCGGTGTCTTTCACACGGGGAACAAGCTTATCTACAGAAGGACCCGGACTCTCCGCCTTCATTAGATTCATAGTCGACCCACCCCCGAGCATCGGTATAATTGCCATTACAAAAACAAAAACACCCATTCCACCAATCCAATGAGTAAAACTCCGCCAAAATAAACTGGTATATGACAGAATTTCGACTTCTGTTAAAACACTTGCTCCCGTTGTTGTAAATCCTGATATAGTCTCAAATAAAGCATCTATATAGGAAGGAATATCTCCTGTCAGGACAAACGGCAATGCCCCAATCATACTCATTAAAATCCAGGTTAACGCAACAACGATGAAACCCTCTCTTGCATAAAAAGAAAATTTTTTTGGCTTCTTGAATGTTAAAGCTGTCCCCGCAATAAAACAGCAAAATGAAACAAGCAAATATGCAAAGCATTCGTTTTCACGATACAAAATTCCAACGGCAAACGGAAGACATAAGAAAGCGGCTTCAAATTTTATTACCCAACCTACAATATAACGTACAATTCCGTAATTCATAGTCATTAATCCTCCAAAATCTCACTAATATCCTTTAAGCGATATTCCTTCAAAACAACGACTACTGTATCCCCTTCCTGTATCATATCCTGTCCACTTGGCACAATAATTCTACCATTTCGATTGATACAGCAAATTAATATATTCTTTTTTATTTTCAGAACTTCCAAAGGAATTCCTATCACCCTTGAATTTTCATGTACAAAAAACTCTACAGCCTCAGCTTTCCCATCTGCTAATATGTATAGAGTCTCAACATTACTATTTAAAGAGCTGCTAATACTTAAGGAACGTGCACATTTGACAATATAATCAGAGGCAATAAAATGTGGATAAATAATACTGTCCAACTCAATCTTATCAATAATATTAGTGAAGGTAACACGGTTTACCCTTGTGACCGATTTTGCATCCGAATTTCCCTGGGCAAACAATGAAAGAAAGATATTTTCCTCATCTAACCCAGTCAGAGCAGCAACTCCATCAACTGTTTCAATTCCCTCCTGTATTAATAATTCCTGGTCCGTAGCATCTCCACATATAATTGTAGCCTTCGGAAGCAATTCGCTCAGCTGCTCACACCGCCCCTTGTCGATTTCTATAATTTTCACATGAATACCGGAAGGCAATAACCTCTTCGCTAAATAATAGGCAACTGTACCACCTCCAAGTAACATCACGTGATTAATCCGGTTCATATCAACACCGATTTTTCTGAAAATATTATTTGCCTTACTCACGTCTGTAACAACAGCAATTAAATCATTTTCCTCTAAACGAAAATCACCATTTGGAATCACCACCTCCGACTTCCGTATCACCATACAAACAAGCAGCTCTGACTTTAACTTGTCATTTACTTCCTGAAGAGTACATCCGGCCAACATTGAATTCTTTTTTACACGAAAATGAATTAAATCAACCTTTCCTTTTGCAAAAGTATCAATCTTTGAAGCAAATGGAAAGCGAAAAATTCTGGAAATCTCTGCCGCAGCTGCCAGTTCAGGATTGACTACCATAGCCAGCCCGAACTCATCCTTTAAATAATTAATTTCATCATTATAAATAGGATTCCTAACTAACGCTATTGTCTTGCAGTTTCCAGCCTTTTTCCCAATCAGGCAGCAAAGCAAATTATGCTCATCTGAATTTGTAACTGAAATAAGTAAATCAGCATTCATAATATCCGCCCGGTTTAATGTTTGGAAGCTAACACCATTTCCAACAACCCCCATAACATCCAGAGTACTGGTAATTCGGTCAAGCCTCTCTGCATTTTCATCGATAACTGTAATATCATGACCTTCCTCGCTTAACTGTTTCACTAGAGTATGACCAACTTTACCACACCCCACAACAAGTATCTTCATTTCTCTTTTCTCCTCGTGTAACGCTACTTACTGTTCAAATTTTGTTAATAAATCATCAAACAATTTCATTGCTTCCCTAACCGGTTCCGGACTAGCCATATCAACTCCGGCCAATTTCAAAAGATCAATTGGATCCATTGAGCCTCCGCTTCGTAAAAATCTGCGGTATCCTTCCAATACCTCTTTATCTCCTGCTAAAATTCTCCTACTGATTGTAATTGCCGCAGAAAACCCTGTTGCATATTGATAAACATAAAATGGAGTATAAAAATGTGGGATTCTAGCCCATTCCATAGCAATCTCCGAATCCACTTCCACCTCATCTCCAAAATATTTGCGGTTCAATTCATAATAAACTGATGATATACTTTCAGCTGTCAGAGTCTGTCCTTCTTCCACCATCTCATGCATAATCATCTCAAATTCTGCAAACATTGTCTGACGAAACAATGTTCCCCGAAACTGCTCTAAGAAGTAATTTACCAAGTATTTTTTCTCATCCGGCTCTTTGCAAATAGAAAGCAAATGATGAATTAACAGGGATTCATTGCATGTAGATGCCACTTCCGCCACAAAAATCTTATATCCGGCATATACATATTCATTCGCTTCATCTGAAAAATAGGAATGTAATGCGTGTCCCATTTCATGTGCCAAGGTAAACACATGATTCAGATTTCCCTGATAGTTCATCAATACATAGGGATGTATCCCATATGCTCCCCAGGAATAGGCTCCGCTTCTTTTTCCTTCATTTTCATATATGTCAATCCATCGATTGTCAAACCCTTCCTGCAAAATAGCAAGATAATCTTCACCAAGTGGTTTAAGACCACTTTTTACGATTTCCTTTGCTTCTTCAAATGAATACCTCTTCTCCGGACGTTTGACCATGGGTGTATAAAGGTCGTACATATGAAGCTTTTCTAACTTCAGTGCCTGTTTCCGTATATTCATATAACGGTACATAAGAGGAAGTGATTCATGAACTGCCTCAATTAACTCCTTGTACACAGAAACAGGAATATTGGCATCATCTAACTTATACTCCAATGAGCTTTTATAGTTCCTTGCTTTCGCAAAAAAGACAGCTTGCTTTACATTTGCTGCAAATGTAGCTGCCAGTGTATTTTCAAATTCTTTATATCGTGAATATAGTTTTGTAAACGCATCTTTTCTTATATTACGATTCGTACTTTCCAAAAAAAGTGTATAATTTCCGTGGGTCAATGGCACTTGCTTTCCATCACTGTCAATTACATCTTCAAAATGAATATCTGCGTTATTAAACATAGAAATGATATTACCTGCCCCTTCTGCAACTTCGCTCGCATTTGCAAGAATCCCTTCTATTTCGTTTGATAGAATATGATCTTTCTGACGGAAAAACTCAAGTAAATATCTCTGATATAACCGTAACCCCTCCCATTCATCAATCATCTGCCTGACTTTCTCTTCTCCCATATTCAATAATTCCGGTGAAAAAAATGCTGTTGCTGCCTGCTTTTTCACAAGCAATGTGCCTGCTCTCTGTGAAGCATTTTGATATACTGGATTCGAAGTATTCTCATGTAGTTTCTGATTGGCATAAACATAGACTTTCTCTGCTAAAATCGAACATTTATCGTCTAACGACAAAAAGGCAAGAAGGTTACCGGAATTTTCTGCAAGTCTGCCTTCAAAAGCAGAAAGTTCCGGTAACAACTTTTCTAATTTTGAAAAGTCCCCCTGCCATAATTCATCATTTTCATATAAATCTTCCATTCTCCAGCAGTTTTCGACTTTTTGCTCATTTCGTTTCATCGCAAACTCCTTTTCAAATGACCTTACTTATAATCAATGCTTTACTGAACGGAAATATTTTCTCCTACAAGACCATTGTAAGCTCCCTCAATAGAAGCTTCTTCATGTCCGATTAACCATTTATTCCGTGCAACCAGTAATTTATCTTCCGCGGCTTTTTCTGGTTTCACAACTAAATCCAGGTTCGTATCCTTTGGAAGTATTACGACACAACGAAATCCTTTTCCGTCTACACTGCAAGGAGCATAATGAAGTGTTGTAGCATAACATTCAATAACAGTTCCCTGAGGTACAAGAAATGCCTCAATATTCTTTGTATCGTATGTATAATCTTCTTTTATATCCTGCTGTGATCCAATTAATAAAATTAAATCCGTTACCGCCACATTAATTTCAGAAGAACGATGATACTCTACAGCATTCAGCTGATGATTATGTCCATTGCAATAGCCAATTTGAATTGGTAATCCACCATAAAGGCTATCTGTAAAATCTTTCATAACAGCAAGTGACTCAAGCTCTTTTACACTTGGTTCATAAATAACGTCTTCCGGAAGAGGTGTTTCTCCCATTTTTTCAATTAACTCTTTTACATCGTATTCCCCAGTTAAAATTCTTCCATACTTTTGAAAGGACGAATCTGTCACTTTCTGAATTTTAATACTCATTCATTTTCCTCCATTTCTTCTTTTCCATTTCAAAATTTATAAGCTTAAACTGCTTGTTCAGTTCTGCTTCCAGTATACTACGTTTATCTACCTATTTCAAGAATCCTTTCTCAGTATTCCGATTAGATTACGTAAAAATTCGGCAAATTCTTTGGAAGTTTCTTCCTTTGTAGTATCAACAACATTTAGTTTGATGTCAAACCCGGTATATTCCATTTGAACATAATAGCTCATTCCATCTAATTCAAATATACTTTCGTAACAATACTGACTCGCCTGCCTTTCTTGACCGTTCTCCTTAATATTACGTTTACTATGGTTGTAAACAATCATCACCTTCACACGATCCAAATTTGACGCACTGGCAAATGGAAGAGCCTTCCAAGCCTTATCTGAAATTGCATCCGGTGTTACTGCCAGTACAATTTTTGGGGCCATGCCATTCTTTCTTTGTGTTTTAACACAGTAACCGATATGTTTCAAATTAGTTTTGACACTGCCAATCATCCTCAGAGAACAATCATCAAATAACGAATCAAGTTTCCCTCCTGCAACTTTTTCTATTTGACTCATCGTAAGTTTCTGACCTGGTTCATAATTCAAAAGAAGTTCAATTTCTTCTACCTTCTTAGAAAGACTCTGGTCTTTATCCACCTCAAAAAACTGTAAGGATATATTTTCGCCTGTTATCGGTTCTATCCTTTCTTTTACATTCTCTTCATTTTCATATTGTGTTGCATAATCAATGTCTCCGACCTCATTTGCATCCTTTTGGTTAGAGAAATCAATATAAAGAAAAGCGGCAGCCAGTGCCAATACCACAATAATTATTACAAAAATGATATACTTTCGCTTTTTCATCTGCTCCTCCGTTACGAAAATAATTCAGTAGACAAATATCTTTCTCCTGAATCAGGTAATAATGCTACAATTGTTTTTTTTTCATATTCAGGTCGTTCTGCCAATCTACATGCAGCAGCCAGACAAGCACCGGATGAGATACCTGCAAGTATGCCTTCTGTTTTTACCAGTTCTTTTACGCAGCCATAAGCCTCTTCCGTCGTTACCGTAATTATCTCATCTACTAACTCCATCTCGAATATTTCAGGAACAAAATTTGCTCCGATTCCCTGCAGCTTATGCGAACCGCTTCTGCCGGTTGATAATAAAGGCGAATCTGCCGGTTCCATAGCTATAATCTGAATATTAGCATTTTTTTCTTTTAAATATTGTGCTGTCCCGGTAAGCGTACCTCCAGTTCCTACACCCGCCACAAAAGCGTCAATTTTCCCGTCTGTATCTTCCCATATTTCTGGTCCGGTAGTCTCATAATGCGCTCTTACATTAGACGGATTCGTAAATTGCCCAAGAATAACACTTCCATCAATCTCACCGGCCAGCCTTTCTGCTTGTTCTACGGCTCCCTGCATTCCGAGACTCCCTTCTGTCAAAACGAGCTCTGCCCCATAGGCACGAAGCAGACTCATTCTTTCACTGCTCATCGTTTCAGGCATCGTCAATATTGTTCGAAATCCGAGTGCACATGCAACACTGGCAATCCCAATTCCTGTGTTTCCGCTTGTTGGCTCAATAATTGTTGCACCCGGCTTTAAAACTCCATGTTTCACTGCATCTTCAATCATCTTTTTTGCAATGCGGTCTTTTGCACTGCCCGCCGGATTAAAAGCCTC